>WFYR01000080.1 GCA_015489955.1 Mesoaciditoga sp.
AGGATTACCGGAGACGTTCCATTAAAAGACAAGGCACTGTACGATCCTGAAAAAGCCGTAGAAACGGCAAAAAATCACGCAAAGGATTTTTTGTCAAAAAAAGAGGCTCAAATTCTCCGTTTGTCTCGTTCAATGGAAGTTGAACCGGTAATAGTCGCACCATTTGACGCCGAGCTTTTTGGTCATTGGTGGTATGAAGGTCCCATTTTTTTGGAATATTTGCTTAGAGAAATGGCCACTTCTTCCATTGTTGAGTCTTCTACCCCTTCAAAAGTGATACGCGATTTGGAAAATGTGCAAGTGCTAACGCCGGCGATGTCAACGTGGGGTGCAAATGGTTACAACGAAACGTGGTTAAACGGGTCAAATGATTGGATTTACCTTCATTTGCACGAAGCGGAAGAGAGAATGGTTGAATTGGCACAAGATTACAAAGAGGCAACTGATCCGTTGTACATTCGTGCTTTAAACATGTGCGCAAGGGAACTCATGCTCGCGGAGTCAAGCGATTGGGCTTTTATAATGACAACAGGAACAACTGTTGAATATGCTGTTAACAGAACTAAAACACATTTATCACGTTTTCTTGAGTTATACGACGCAATAAAGGCGCATAATATAAACGAAAAATCATTGGAATATTACGAATGGATAGATTCCATCTTTCCTTATATGGATTACAAACTTTACGCGTGAGGCAGAATGCTGAGACGGTAAGAGACACAGAGCTTTAAAAAAGAGTAGGAGGTAAGTAAAAGATGGCAAAAGAAATGAAAACGATGGATGGAAACACGGCTGCGGCTCATGTGGCGTACGCTTTTACAGAAGTCGCCGCTATATTTCCGATCACGCCTTCTTCACCAATGGCTGAATTAGTTGACTATTGGTCGGCAAAAGGCAGAAAGAATATTTTTGGCCAACGAGTAAAAGTCGTGGAAATGCAGTCTGAAGGTGGAGCTTCAGGAGCGGTTCATGGTTCTTTAGCTGCGGGTGCTTTAACAACAACCTTCACGGCTTCTCAAGGATTGCTTTTGATGATACCAAACATGTACAAAATAGCCGGTGAACTTTTACCGGGAGTCTTTCACGTTGCTGCCCGTTCAGTAGCATCTCACGCTCTGTCCATCTTTGGAGACCATTCAGACGTTATGGCGACACGTCAAACGGGTTTCGCGCTTTTGGCTTCGGGAAGTGTTCAAGAAGTCATGGATTTGGGAAGCATAGCGCATCTTTCCGCTATCAAATCAAGAGTGCCATTTTTGCATTTCTTTGACGGATTTAGAACATCCCACGAAATTCAAAAGATAGAAGTACTTGATTACGACGATCTGGCAAAGCTAGTAGATTACGATGCGATAAAGGCTTTCAAGGATAACGCTTTAAACCCGGAACACCCAAAAACCATGGGAACTGCCCAAAATCCAGATATTTTCTTCCAGGCTAGAGAATCCTCAAACAAGTTCTACGAAGCCACGCCTGATATAGTGGCGGAATACATGAAAGAAATATCCAAATTGACGGGCAGGGAATACAAGCCGTTTAATTATTACGGCGATCCAGAAGCCGAAAGGGTAATTGTTGCCATGGGTTCGGTAACGGAAACTGCAGAAGAAACCGTTGATTATCTCATGAAAAAGGGAGAGAAGGTTGGACTCATAAAAGTTCACCTTTACAGACCTTTCTCTGAAAAGTACTTCTTCGATGTCTTGCCAAAAACCGTAAAAGTTATAGGTGTACTTGACAGAACAAAAGAACCGGGTTCTCTTGGCGAACCTCTGTACGAAGATGTGCGTACGATGTTCTATGGAAAGGAAAACGCGCCTGTCATCGTTGGAGGACGTTACGGATTGAGTTCGAAAGATACGACGCCGTCTCAGATAAACGCCGTCTTTGAGAATTTGAAGGATTCCACTCCAAAAGATCATTTCACGATAGGCATAGTCGACGATGTAACGCATACCTCTTTGGAAATTAAAGAAGAAATTTCAACTGAAGATCCAGAAACCATAAGATGTAAATTCTGGGGATTTGGCTCTGACGGAACGGTTGGGGCCAATAAACAGGCGATAAAGATCATAGGTGATAACACCGATTTCTACGCTCAGGGATATTTCTCCTACGATTCTAAGAAATCCGGCGGCGTTACCGTTTCTCACCTTAGATTCGGTAAGAATCCCATCAGATCTACCTATCTCATCAACACCGCCGATTACATAGCCTGCCACAAACAGTCTTACGTTTACAGGTATGATGTGCTTAGCGGTTTGAAAAAGGGTGGCACATTCGTTCTGAATACGAATTGGTCAGAGAAGGATCTGGACACCTATTTACCTGGAAGCATGAAAAGGTACATAGCGGAAAACGACATAAACTTCTACATAATAGACGCTACCAAAATAGCGATGGAAATAGGACTTGGCACAAGAATTAACATGGTAATGCAAGCTGCTTTCTTCAAACTTGCCAACGTTATACCAATAGAAGATGCCGTTAAATACCTTAAAGACGCCATTAAAAAGACGTATGGACGAAAAGGCGAAGACGTTGTCAAGATGAATTACGAGGCTGTGGACAGAGGAATAAACGCTTTGATCAAGGTGAACGTTCCACCTTCATGGAAAAGCGCGCAAGAAGAGAAAACTCCTTTGAATTTGAGCGATGAAAACAGGCCCGAATTCGTGAAAAACGTTGCGGATGTCATAAATAGACTTGAAGGAGACAAATTACCAGTTTCCACTTTTGTTGGAAGGGAAAACGGTGAATTTCCAAACGGTTTGGCCGCGTATGAAAAACGTGGCGTAGCGGTTATGGTCCCTGAATGGGACGTGAGCAAATGTATTCAATGTAATATGTGCGCCTTTGCCTGTCCTCATGCCGTTATAAGGCCATTCCTTTTGAATGAAGAAGAAATGAAAAAGGCTCCAGAAGGCTTCGAAACGAAGAAAGCCATCGGAAAGGGTATGGAAGGATTGAATTTCAGAATTCAAATTTCTCCCCTTGATTGTACAGGCTGCGGCGTTTGTGTTGACGTCTGTCCTGCACCTGGAAAAGCGCTTACATTGAAGCCTCTAGAAACACAGGAAAAAGAGGTAAAGAACTGGGAATTTGCCATAAATGAGGTTTCAGAAAAAACGCCACTTCCGGTTGAAACTGTCAAGGGAAGTCAGTTTGTCAAGCCACTTATGGAGTTCTCCGGAGCTTGTGCAGGGTGTGGAGAAACTCCTTACGTGAAATTGGCAACGCAACTCTTTGGCGATAGGATGATAATAGCCAACGCGACTGGTTGTTCGTCTATTTGGGGAGCATCCGCTCCATCCACGCCTTACACGACGAACTCCAAAGGTTATGGTCCGGCGTGGGCAAATTCTCTGTTTGAAGATAACGCTGAATACGGTCTTGGAATGGCAGTGGCGGTAAGACAAATAAGAGATAGGCTTGAAGATCTCATGAAAGAATTACTCACGTTAGATATTCCACAAGATATGAAAGCGCCTTTTGAAGCATGGATAAATGGTAGAGAAGACGCAAACGCTTCCAAGGCGGCAACTTTAGAGATTTTGAAAGTACTCGATAAAGATGTTCAAAATCCGAGAGCTAAAGAAATACTTCAAATGATCAAAGAAAGAAAAGACATGCTTGTGAAGAAGTCAATCTGGGCCATAGGCGGAGACGGATGGGCTTACGATATAGGCTACGGCGGATTAGACCATGTTTTGGCCTCTGGTGAAGACATAAACATCCTTGTTTTGGATACTGAAGTGTACTCCAACACCGGAGGGCAATCATCGAAGGCAACCCCTGAAGCTGCTATCGCGAAATTCGCGGCATCTGGTAAGAAGACGAAGAAAAAGGACTTGGGTCTTATGGCGATGGCGTACGGATACGTTTACGTTGCGCAAGTTGCGATGGGAGCCGATAACAATCAACTCGTAAAAGCCATGACTGAAGCTGAAAAATATCACGGTCCATCTCTCATAATAGCTTACGCTCCGTGTATAAACCATGGTATAAAAGCAGGAATGAACAAAACTCAAGAGCAGGAAAAGAGAGCCGTTAAAGCTGGTTATTGGCATCTCTACAGGTACAATCCTCTCTTGAAAGAAGAAGGGAAGAATCCATTCATCCTTGATTCTAAGGAACCAACAGAATCTTTCAGAGATTTCCTCATGAGCGAAGTAAGGTTTGCATCGTTGAAGATAGAATTTCCAGACGAAGCAGAAGAGCTTTACAAGAAAGCGGAAAAAGACGCACGCGAGCGTTACGAAACTTACAAGCGTCTTGCTTCAATGCAATAAGAATTGTAAAACTTACACAAAAATGTTAAGATCTTAGGGTGTGCAACCCTAAGATCTTTTTTTTCGCAACTTTAATTTGAGAATTGGAGAATTCAATGGGAGAAAAATCAAGAGAGTACTTTGCCGTGTGGCTTACGAATCACAGGCCTACCTTTGTGGTAGTTCATACCGAAAACTCGACTAATTTCTTTCAACATCCAACATCTTTAATTTTAAGGCGCCAGGGAAAAGGTTACGCTTTATCCGTTCGAACAGATAAAGAGCTTTGTGAGTTGGAATTGGATATCGAATTCAACGCCTTTTGTTCTGACAAGTACACCGAAAATTCCATTACAATAATGGATATGAAAAGTTCAGTGGAAGTGATAGAAAAGTACCAAAAGAATGGATTTTAAAAAATTGAAATTCAATTTAATACGTTTTTTATGGTGTTGATCCTGAGGATCAATGTTTTTTTGTGGTAAAATCATATAAATGTGGTAAAATGTTATTCTTTGGAGGAAAACAAATGAAGATAAAAATTCTTGTTGACAGCACTGCCGATATAAAGAAAGAATGGTTAAAGGCATTTGATGCAGAGCTAGTTCCTCTTAAAGTTATCTGGTCTGATGGAAGTTCGGAAGACGATGAAAGAGATCCTAAAGCGCTAAAAGACTTTTACGATCGGCTTAGAAATGCGAATGAAATACCGAAAACGTCTCAGCCAACTGTTTTTGAATTTCTCCAAAGGTATAGAAATGCCGAACAGGAAGGTTACGAAGGTGTAGTTGTAATAACACTGTCTTCAAGAATGTCCGGCACGGCGAATTCTGCGGCAACTGCAGCAAAAGAAGCCAGTATACCGGTAGAAGTTTTTGACACGAAACTCGCTTCAAGCGTTAACGCCCTTGTTGTAAGAAGAGCGCGTGAGTTGGCAGAAGAAGGAAAAAGTCCAAAAGAAATCGTCGAAATTCTTCAAAAAGAAAGAAATTCAAAAAAATTCCAAGCCCTTTTTTACGTTTCTGATTTCAACTATCTGGTACGTGGAGGGCGAGTTTCAAGATTTCAGGGATTTCTGGGTACCATGTTTAAGATAAAAGTTGGCATATGGATAGATTACAATGGCGATATGATTCCTTTCGATAAAGTAAGAGGAAGGTCGAAAGCTTACGATCTATTGCTTGAAAAAGTGAAAAATGAGATTCCGTTCAACAGCAAAGTCAGACTCGCAATGATCCATGCGGACGCGGAAGAAGAGGCAAAGGAACTTTTAGAAAGAATAAAAACGCGGTACAACGTTGTGGACGAATCCTTTCACAGAACAGGCAAAGTCATAACCACTCATGTAGGACCCGGAATGTGTGGATTTGGTATAGAGTGGATAGATTGAGTAATTAAGAAGGTAAGGTGATATGGTGGAAAAACTGTCTATAGAAAAGCAGGTAACAGCGCAAGATTGCGCGACACATCTTAAAAGTGGAGAGGTAGAGGTGCTTTCCACACCAACAGTTTTAGCTTGGATGGAAGAAGCGTGCGCAGAGCTTTCAAAAAAATTCCTGAATGATGGCGAAGCGACGGTAGGAGCTCATGTTGAGCTTGATCATTTGGCGCCGGCTTTTATTGGAGACACGGTTGTTGTTGAAGCTTCACTTGTAGAAAAAGGAAAAAGAAAGTTATCTTTCAACGTTACAGCCAAAAAAGATGAAACCCTTCTGGCAAAGGCATTTCATGTAAGGGTTATAGTAAATAAGAGGAAGTTTTCAAAATGAAAATAGAAAATATAATTCCAGTTGCGCTTGGAAAAGTCCCGGCGGATGTGCTTTTAAAAAATTGTAAGATAGTCAACGTTTTCAGTGGAGAAATAGAAGAAGGAAACATAGCACTTTATCGCAAGAGAATTGCGGGAATAGGCGATTACCATGACGCGAAAGAAGTCATAGATGTGAAAGGCGCTTACGTTGTACCAGGATTGATAGATGCCCATCTTCATATAGAAAGCTCCATGGTGGAACCCGTAGAGTTCGCGCGTGCCGTACTTTCAAGAGGAACGACAACGGTTATAGCTGACCCTCATGAGATCGCGAACGTCATGGGGGTGTCTGGCATAGAATATATGCTTCAATATACGGAAGGCGTTCCGTTGAATATCTACATGATGATCCCATCATGTGTTCCGGCAACGGATATGGAAATTAGTGGAGCAAACATTTCATCTGTTGACACGATAACGCTTGTTACCAAGTATCCAAGGGTTCTTGGTTTGGGTGAAGTCATGAACTATCCCGGAATTCTGGACGTTGATCATGATTTGATGACGAGAATAGAGATAATGCGCCATCTTTACAAGAAAGTAGATGGCCATGCGCCGGGTTTGTCAAAAAAGGAATTAAACGCCTATATTTCGGCTTTTATAAGATCAGATCATGAATGCACAACGGAAGAAGAAGCTCTGGAAAAGATTTCGCGTGGCATGCAAGTTTTCATTCGCGAAGGCAGCGTGGCTCGTAATCTCGATGCCCTAATAGGGGCGGTGAATGAAAGAAATGAAAGGTTCTTCTCTTTTTGCACCGATGATCGCCATCCGGACGATATAATCAAAGATGGTCACATAGACAATATGGTACGTCGAGCAATTTCAAGAGGTATTAATCCGATCACGGCAATAAGGATGGCAAGCATAAATACCGCACTTCATTATGGATTGCGGAGCATGGGTGCCATAGCTCCTTCATACAAGGCGGACATGATAGTAACCGATTCTTTGGAGAATTTTTATCCTCGTATTGTTATAAAGGATTCGCAGGTAATAGCAAAAGATGGAAAGATAATCTCACAATTCAAGGGAAATGAGGGTCATAAATTCATAGCGAAGATGGATGGAATTTTCAAAACACCTCATATTTCCGTGGACGACTTGAAAGTAGAATCAAATGCTAAGAAGACTCGAGCCATTAAAATTTTTAACAACAGTTTGGTGACAGAAGAAAAGATCTTCGATTTTCCTCCAAATGAAATACCAAATATAAAAATGGATGTGCTAAAAATAGCCGTGGTGAGCAGATATACTCCTCAAAAGTCTGTATCTGTGGGGGCAATTCACGGATTGGGTTTAAAGAGTGGAGCAATTGCCACATCCGTGGGGCACGACTCTCACAACATGTCAGTTGTTGGAACAAACGATGTCGATATGATGATAGCGATAAACAAGATAATAGACATGCATGGTGGGATAGTTGTGGTGGAAAACGGCAAGATTTTAGCTGAACTTCCACTCCCGATAGCCGGATTGATGTCAGATCTTCCAATGGAAGAGGTTGCTGATAGAATAGAAAAATTAAAAAAAGCTGCACATTCGCTTGGTGCACAAATTTCAGATCCTTTTATGGTCTTATCTTTTATCCAACTCGCCGTTATTCCAAAGTTGAGAATAACGAATCTTGGCTTGGTTGACGCTGAAAAACATGAATTCGTAAGTTTAGGATACGAGGGGGAATGATGTATGTCTGAAACGACAACGAAAAGAGATGTTTTTTCCGTAATAGGAAAGAAAATACCGAGAGTGGACGCCATTCAGAAGGTAAAGGGTGAAGCGAAATTCGTTGCTGACTTTGACGTTAAAGACATGCTATACGGTGTGCTTGTCCTTTCAAAACACGCCCGTGCGCTCGTCAAAAAGATAGACACTTCTAAAGCTAAGAGTTTAAAAGGTGTAAAAGCGGTCTTAACCTACAAAGATGTGCCTGGTGAAAACCAGCTGGGAGAAGTCGTAAACGACATGCCATGTCTGGTGCCGGAGGGTGAAGAAGTCAGGTATCATGGTGACGTTGTGGCTTTGGTAGCCGCTGAAACGCTCCAAGTAGCAAAGAAAGCCGCTAAGCTTGTTGAAGTGGAATACGAGGAATTGCAGCCCGTTTTGACTATAGAAGAGGCTTTGAAAAACGAAATAAAGGTTCATTCTGATGGAAATATTCTTACTTCAAAGAAAATACGAAAGGGAAATGTTGAAAACGGATTTTTCGAATCGGATCTTGTGATAGAAGATGATTTCTACGCTCACTATCAAGAACAGGCTTATCTGGAACCGCAGGGGATTCTTACACTTTACGATAACAATTATGGTTTGACAGTCTACGGTTCGATGCAATGTCCTTATTACGTTCAGGAAATGGTACCAAGAGTCTTAGGTATGCCGATGAACGAGGTAAGGGTAATTCAAGCCGAAACTGGAGGAGCTTTTGGGGGAAAAGAAGATGTTCCCTCTTACGTTGCCGCTCAATGCGCGTTGCTTACCTATCATACGAAAAGACCCGTTCTACTTACCTATTCAAGAGAAGTGGACATACAGACGACCAGTAAACGTCATCCTATAAAATCTCATTACAAGATAGGTGTTACCAAAGATGGGAAGATAAAGGCTGTTGAAGTGACCGCTCATATGGATATGGGAGCTTACGCGACCCTTTCACCGATAGTCATGTACAGAAGCCTTGTTCACGCCGCGGGGGCGTACGATATTCCAAATGTCAAAGTGGATATTGACGGTGTTTACACGAATAAAGTTCCTTGTGGAGCATTCCGGGGCTTTGGAAGCCCACAGGTACTTTTCGCAATAGAATCTATTGTTGACGAAGCCGCAAAAAAGTTGAATATGGATCCGATTGAATTTCGTTTGAAAAACGCTTTGCGTGTTGGTAGCCGAACCGCAACAGATCAACTTCTCGAAGAATCGGTAGGAGCAGTTGAAACCATTGAGCACGC
>WFYR01000081.1 GCA_015489955.1 Mesoaciditoga sp.
TTCATGGGGTGTATCAATTTGAATTTTTTCGTATTCTTTTCCGTTAAACCAGCCTATTTCGAAATCTTTGAGCATGCCCATTCCGGACATGATCACACCGGTTTCTATCGAATACTTTTCAATAACGGAGTAAAGCGATTCGTAAAAATCGTCTCCTCCATCGAATCTTGCAAAAATAACGTTTCCATCTCTCATGTCAAAAATCATACTATCTTCCTCCTTTACATTTTTTATGTCAAAGTTTCCCTGAAAACATCTCTTAATTCTTGGAAATTTGCATTTCTTACCTTAAGCATTTCTTCAAGGGATTCCATCGCTGAGAGCCCATCGTGGACAGTTCTGTACACCGCATACATCACAGCACCTGGATCGTCGTTGCCAGGGAAGAGAATGTTCCTTCCAACCAGAGCGCCCCGTACATTTGGGCCGCTTTCCAGAGCCTTTGAGATATTTTCTATCGTGTAAGTTGGATCACCTGTAGATTCACCACCAAGGATCAGTATGGGAAGAGTGGTGGATCTTGCCACTCTCTCAAATCCATCTACGTATGGGATCTTTATCCACGTTTTCGCGGTTGAACCGCCTATTCCAGAAGCTATTCCAACTATTTTTATCAACTCATCTGCGTCTAGAATTGTTTGATAAGGTGAGTTTTCATCTGGACGGTTAACAGGCAACGGTTCTAAGAATACAGGAAGGCCTTTTTCGTTGCATTGTCTTACGGCTTCCGCACACGCTTGGAGGGTTCTTATGGACCATCTTGAATAATGGCCTGTCTCAAGTCTGAAGAGCAATTTACCAGCATCCAGGTTGTTCTTTATCAGATCTTCTGGCCAATACGCCGTGATCATGTCATCCATTTCGTATTCAATTCCTGAGAGGCCCGATCTGTTCATGCTGCCGATGATCACTTTGTTGTCCATAAAGCCCTTTCTTCCGGATTTTTTGTAAAGATATTCAATCATGGCCAGTTCGTCTATTATGTCTGGCGTAGCCATAACACCATCGACGTATCCCAAAGATAACGTTCTCACTATCCTACCAAGATATTCCAGCCTGTCCCCCATTGCTGTCGGAGAATCTCCCACGCTTGTGACGCGTCTAGCTGGATGATCGGCGGCCAATATCACAAGATATCCATCTTCTGTTAAGCTTTTCCGTCTCTTTCTTGCTTTTAAAGTTTCCATTATTATTTCTGGATTTTTTATCCTCAAATCGGTCAATTTGAAGAACGCCCATTCCGGAAAGTATTCACGCGTTACAAATTTGTATTTTCCAACTCCATAAATAACATCCTGCCATGTTCGTGCATCGTCATAAAAAGACTTCGCATGTTGAAGGACCGGCACGCTGCCTTCTCTTCCTCTTGGCATAACTTCGAAACCAACAGGACCTTTGTATCCCATTTCATGGAGGGCTTTGATAAAATCGGCAACTTCTCTAAGCTTTATCGCACCGTTTGGGTAGGCAAAAGAAACATGGGAATCACCGTAATTCGGATCGTTTGGATCTAAGACACAGTTTCCTATATGAACGTGCATGAGGTACGGAGCAAGATATTGGAGCACTTCGGGTGCTTCAGGCTCCTCCACAATTTCTTCTCTGACAAGTCCTTCGTACCTTTGGGCAGTTGTGGCTGAACCAGAAGCATTTTCCGTCGGAATTTCAACATCTACGCTTTCATGCTTGGTATGGACGTTTCTGATCAAGAACATGTGCGTTAAATCGTAAAGAAGGCCAAACTCGTTGTGATGATATTCATCTCTCAATCTTCTTGCTATCTCAATAGCTTCAAAGGTTGGCCCTATTAATTGATTGTGAAATCTTCCGTTTGGATCGTTTACCCTATCGAACATCTCAAGGATGATCTTCATGGGCTTTCTTTTGAGCGATTTGGCAACTTTATTTGAGTAATCGCAGATCTCATGTATGGATCTTATCAAGGAAAGTTTTGCACTTTCGCGCAAAGCTTCGCCTGGATCGCGCCCGCTCATAAGCGTAAAACCTTCGGCATTGAATTCGTAAGCTTGGTCTATCATCTCTTTAAGACGGTTAACCGCATTTATTCTGTCAAGCTCGTTAATGGATGATATGTCTGTTGGAGCGTATCCTTCTTCGTTCAATATCTGAACCGGTTGGGAAGAAAAGAAGATGTGAAGTTTCGTTTTCGACAGGTATTCAATGGCTTTCTTTCTCAAAGAAGGATCTTTTATTCGAGTTAATTCTATTCCTCCAAAATATGGATCCTCTGCCAAAACTCTAAGAGACTCCATGAGATAACGTTCTCCTGGTTCTCCCCTCAACATTGAATTCGTATTTTGTCTGCCTGGGAAAGCCATTGCATGAACGACTGTTACGATGTTATCTTTGAGGATCAACTTTATCCCCTCCTTTTTTGGGTGCCTTTATAACTTCTATTCCAAAACTTTTAAGCATTTTTTCTGTTTCTGAAGAAATGCCTTCATCTGTTATCACGTGATCTATTTCATCCAAGTTGGCGTAAATGGCAAAAGATGGATGAGTGAATTTTGAAGAATCTGATACTATAAATATCTCACTTGCTTGCGAAACCATCATGTTCTTTATTTTGGCTTCATTCACGTCTGGCGTCATAAAACCTTCGCTTGAAAAGCCAGTGGCACCTATAAAAGCTTTATCAACGTATATCTTCTTCAAATTTTCTTCGCAAAATGCACCTATCAAAGAGAAGCTGTTTTCCCTTACGGTTCCACCTAAAACTATAAGATCGACAGCGGTTCCCACAAGTTCTGTTGCGATGAAGAGATTGTTCGTCACGACCGTAAGTGGATGAAGATGTGTCCGCTTTATCTCACGCGCCATTGCCAGCGTTGTTGTACCGCTGTCCAAAATTATGCTGTCGCCCACCTTTACAAATTCCAATGCCCTCTGTGCAATTGAAAGTTTTTCTTCAACATGCTGCTTGGACTTTTGAATGAAATTCCATTCTACTCTCGTGTGAGAAGGAAGTACCGCTCCCCCATGTGTGCGAATAATTAAACCCAATTTTTCCAGTTCTTTTAGGTCTTTTCTTATGGTTACACTTGTCACACCGAGATACTTGGAAAGATCTTTAACGGTCACTTCTCCTCTTTGCTTTATGAGGTCTATGACCTTTTCTTTTCTGGTTTCGTCTAGCATCAAATTACCTCGCTTTTAGAACTTTCTATTCAAAAATTCCTCAAATTCTCCTCCGAACAACGTTTTCATATCCCTTCTCATCTCTTCTTCAGAAACGTTCCAACCGTCGTCCAATATCTGTGAATACTTTTCTATCAGCACGTTTTTTATGATCTCTTTTGAATGCTTCCATTTGTACATAACTTGATCTAAAACACGCGCATCGGAGTGTTGAACTGTAAATCCCCATCCCAACATTTCAATGCGTTCGCGAGTCAACTCTTCAATTATGGAAGGATTGTTCAAGAACCACCAGCATCCAAAAATGTGGATGTTCCTGAATTTACGCGCAGCAACGACCAACTCGTGTTGATTTTCCCTTGAAAGCATGGTTATTATAAACTTGTTATGGGGATAAGTTTTTGCCAGATACTCAAGTGATTCGATGTTTGCCTTTCCCACGGAGTCTCCTGCAAGGATCAGCTCTGGATTTGTAAGCTTTTTCACTCCTATCATCATGGCGAATGGAATATCCCTTTCTCTTGAAACTTCAACGATGGCCTTCTCTATAATGATAGATGTCTCGTTATTTGAAGGAACTTTGAGCGTTGGTGGAAGAGATGCTGCCATGTAAAGGGGATCCATTTTGTCGATCCAATCGTTCAAAAATCTTTTTATCTCTTCCAACGTCTTTTCCGTCAATTTTTCTGTGACGTCATATCCCCATTCTTTTAGCTTTAAATAAGTGGCAGGCCATTTGACCAAAAGCGGATCTATCCTAAGTGCACTTTTGAACCTTTCATCTTTTTCATGCCCATTTTCCCACACTTTCCTTTCTGCATCCACAAAAGGATCGTTTGTCATGACAACGTACTTGATATTTGCCTTTTTAAAGACCGTGTCTATGTAATTACTTACATCCTGGTTTTCAAAGTAATTCCTGTACGAATCCAATCTTCTTTCGTACACCTCTAAGCCAAGTTCTTCTAAGACGGTTAAAACACCTCTGGTAGCTTCACTGATGGGGGTTCTATCGATGAAAAGGGTTTTCCATATAAAATCTGCTTGTTCCCTCTTGGACATGCTCCAAAATTTTTCATAGGGCATATCGGTGTATCTCATCGCTTCTGCCACAAGATAGTGATAAACCAGCAATTCGTCTATTCCCCAAAGTAGCAGACTTCCGAAGCTTTTATCAAAAATGTGAGTGTGCACATCTATGATAGGAGTTTCGTTCATTATCTTCTCTATCAGTTCTCCCAACTCATGTTTTTCAACCTTCATTTTTATCCCTCCGTTTGTGTAAATAAAATCAAAAGAAAATAAAAAGCAATTAAA
>WFYR01000082.1 GCA_015489955.1 Mesoaciditoga sp.
ATGTATGAAATGACGAAAGGAATTGTCAAAGACGGAAGATATTCTTTTTACACGAGATTCAGAAATAAGATGATTTACACCATGGGCAAAGATATTTTCCTTGAGAATCTGAACAATCTCAGAGTTTCTCATAGGGCCTTCAAATAATATTTACTTTCATTTGTTAACTTTGGGCCCTGGCAGTCTTAAACATTGAACCAAAAGATTTTTATATCGAACCCTTGGATTCAAGTAAGGAGAAATTAACGGTAACTTTTTACAAGGATTTCATGATAAAAGGATGGAACGGAAAATTCAGGTTAACTGGTGACAAAAAAATGCTTGAGCTTGCTCTTTCCGCGGGTTTGGGGGCAAAGAATTCTCAGGGGTTTGGACTAATTGTGCTTGAGGAGGTGAAAATGTGGGATTCTTAAACGCGGTGTATGAACTCGGAAAGCAAGAGAAAAGGGATACTTTAAGCTCTTTTTTAAAACTCCCACTTCCATTTGAGAAAACTGCAAAAGGTAACGAACATAAGAAGGGAGGCAATGAGATAAGAGTACACTTACGCGTTGAAAATGTTAATGAAAATCCTATAAAAGTTCTTGGGGTGAATAGCATTGATTTAGTAGACTTCATGAGTGGAGAGAAAGACATTCTGAAGTGGAAAAACAAGTACTTGTACCGTGATCCTCCATCAAATGCTTCATGGAAATTCACGCCAATCCTTAAAATCGGGAAACCTCGAAAAGATGAAAATAAAAGAAAAGCTGCTTTTATCGGTGAAAAAGGAAACTGACCAAAAGAGAACAAAACGCGTTTTTACAAAATAAGAAATAAGATGCTCATGGATTACGAGAACAGTGGATATTTCACCACAGGAAGCGTAGACAGGATAATGAAAGAATTGGAAGATAAAATAGATCAAATTGTTGATCTTTTTTCTGAAAACGAGTCCCACTTGATAGTTTTTGGAGTAGATGTAGGTGAAAAATTTCTTTACCCTGGTGAAATTCCAGCTTTTAAGAAATATTTCAAAGAGAAAATGGATTCTCAAATAGGAAAGGGAAAAACTGTAAAATGCTCCATGTGTGGAAAAGAAACAGCCTCTACTGTAAACCTTGATAAGGTCTTCAAGTTCGCAACTTTTGATAAGAAAAGCTTTCTTCCAGCGTTGGATAAAAATTCGTCTTCAAAAGTCTTTCCAATATGCACTGATTGCTTTGCCATTTTTTCAAATGGAAGAGAACGTCTTGACAGAGAATTTATGGATATGCGTACCATTTCAGGAATGAGGATATGGTGCATTCCAGAAGTAATAGGCTCGGATTCTTCTTCGTCTTTGAAAAGTGTTGTGAATCAATTCAAAGAGTATGTGTCCAAAGAAAATACTGGAATGGAGGACATGTTTGATAGCTTTGCAAAGTTCAAAAATGAAAATCTTCTCTTTCATTTCGTTTTTTGGGAACGGGAACCGAACAAAGCTCAAGAAATCGTTCATATGATGATTGAAGATGTACCACCTACCCATTTAAGAATCATAGAAAAATGTTGGACAGAAAGTCTTAATGCTGTCGGAAATAACGAAAAACAAAAAAAACTCAGCGCGGCTTTGAAGTTTGTATATCAGACCATAACATCTCTTGGAAAAGATGGTAAAAATGAGAACAAAGAAGACTTGAAGATTTTGAGAGATTTTTCGATTGAAACCATAGGAAAACTGCTAAACAAAGAGAAGATAAATGTTGAATCTATAAAGGCGTTGTTTGTACAACGTATTCCAAAATTGCTTTACAGTTCAGAAGATAACAGTGGTGTAAAAAGAGATTCCGAAATAAAAGATATGTTCCTCATGATCGATTTTATATCTCGTTTCAATTCGGAGGTGAGAAAATGAACACAGATTTTTTCGAAAAACTCCAGGATAAATATCTTCAAACGGATTTTGGAAGGGGGGTTTTTCTCGCGGGTGTAGCTCTTGGCGCACTTGCAAATGCGCAGCTTGAATATTCAAACGGGAAAAAAGTGGAAGATACGCCATTGTTTAAGCAGATCAACTTTGGAAAGATGAGTCTAAGGGAACTGAAAAAACATATGTCGAGAATTCCTGAACTTACGAAGGCCTACAGGATTGATTATTCTGGCATGATAACAGCTCTGGCAAGCAAAGCAGGCGAGCTCATGCTGAATGGTGGTTCAAAAGATCTAGGCGTCGATGGTAATTTCGCATTCACAGTAGCATTTATGAATTCAAAAGAATATTTTTGGCGGAAAATTTTCAAAAAAAAGGAGGAGGAATGATAAATGTTTAAAGGAAGAAGAGAAATCCTTTTTGTCTGACAGGGCCCCAAATTTACAATAAGTTCATTAAGCAGGTCATTGAAAAAGGAGAAAGAAATCGAATAAAATAGGGATGCCTATTAAACCTAGCCATCTTAACAAAGATGGTAACATTTCACCCAAAAGGAGGCATCCCTACATGAGAATATTAACAGAAATTACATCTTTAACGCAAGTACTTTTTTCTCTTTCTTTTTCTCGA
>WFYR01000083.1 GCA_015489955.1 Mesoaciditoga sp.
GGGCTTGAGCGTTTCAGAAGCTTGCGAAAGGCTGTCCACGAGTATGTGATGTTTGAAAAAAACAGCGGCAGCTACGGCTATCATTGAAATGTTAACAAACCATCCAACTATCATGGCCAGCGTTGTGTCTACCTGCTCATACCTTATGAGTTTCTTTTTCCTTTTATAATCTCCTGACCAATCTCTACTTTGAATAACGTTTGAATGGAGATATATGTTGTGCGGCATGACGATGGCTCCAAGTATTCCCATGGCAACGTAGATGGTTCTTCCATTCATTGTGGGAATTATTGAGTGATATACCATTTGAGAAACGTTTGGCTTCACTATGAAAAGCTCTATAACATACGATATCGAGATGATGGAAAGAAAGCCTATTATTATCTTTTCAACAGAATGATATTTTTGAGAAAAAATGAGATAGAATTCCAAAAATATCGTTACAAGCGCGCCCAGCCAATATGGAAATCCTAATAGGATGTGAAAGCCAATGGTTCCACCTAAAAGTTCAGCCACATCCGTTGCCACGCAAGCCAAGACAATAGTGGAACCCAAAAACCATGAGATCCATTTTGGATAACTTTCTCTTACATTTTTTGCAAGGGATTTTCCACTTATTATCCCCAGCCTTGCCGACATACTTTGAAGAACTATGAGCATGAAAGTTCCCAAGGTGACAACCCACAGCAAGGAGTAATTGAATTCAGCCCCTCCTGCAATGTTGGTAGCCCAATTTCCTGGATCTATAAAACCTATCGTAATCAAAAAACCAGGGCCCAGATATCTCAATATTTCGGCCTTGACCAAATGTTCAGAAAGCTTGCTCCTTAAAATGGTCAATTTGTTCGCCATAGATTTTTCCCTTCGAATTTAAAAAGCGCTTTGCCTTACCGGAAAAGCGCTTAACATTGCATTTTCTATTTTACTCTTGCTACTGACCCCATTGGATCCCAGGGGGGAAGCACTATCGGTTTTGCTTTCCATGACTCTTTCATTTCATCCGAAAGATAGGACTCATCCACCACTATTTCATAAGCGTACTCTTCAAACCATTTTTCTCCCATGATGAAATATCCATCTTTTCCGTTTTTATCTCCCCAGCTGTTTTCAACTTTCCATTTAGTAGGTTTACCATCTGTAACATCAACACCTAACAGAACCATCGCGTGAGTCATCAAGTTGTCTCCGTAATTTAGGCGTTGAGATTTTGTAAGATTGAAATTGACGCCGTAAAGATTTTCAAAATCAAATACATCTGTATCGAGTATTCCCTTTTCCCTTTCCATCATCTTTCCAACGTCCGATGCAAACCACGTTGGCTTCCCATCCATTACGGCTCTCATGGCTATATTCTTGAAGCTTTCAAGATCTACATTAAGATACACAACTTCATCTCCACCTACCACGTTTCCTAAAAAATCAACGGTGTACGTTTTCATGTACTCCTTATCCGGTGTTGGACAATTTATCAAACTAACCATCTTATCAAGGTTTATCTTCACATATCTTTCGAAGAATTCTTGCGGAGTTATGTTTTCAATTCTATGGTAAGTTCCTTCTTTATCTCTGTATTCGTAATCAAATCTTTCTGGTGGAATGCCAATATTTATTGCGAGAATGTTATAAACTTCGCTGAGCATTTCATTTTTTCTTTTCATGATTTCATCCAAGCTTTTGCCTTCATCGTGCATTTTTCTGAGCAACATGGCATCTTCTCTCAATTTGCTTTTCAGCAACATGTTCATTATCTGCGAGTTGCTGGTATTGTAGCTCTCCTTCATAACATCTTTTGGAACGACGCCATACTTTTTCACCAAATTGGAAAACATTCCCCATTGACCACCATCTTCCACAAGCCTTTGCAGCAACCACGAAACCAGCCTTGATTGTAAATCTTCAGAAGACGTTTTTATTATGCTTTCAAGAAAATAATTCGCTTTTTCCAGCTTATCCCAAAACATTTCATAACTTTGGGAAAATTCAAACTGTTCCAAATTCAAGTTCTTGGCAGCTTCATATCTGAAAACGTTTAATCCAGCAAATATCCAGCACCTGCCGCTGTGTTCTTGATTGGTAATCTTCATAGGTGGGATTTCATGTGAAAAAACATGATTGTATTTCGCAACATACTCCCTTTTGAGGGAAACAGCAGTTATCGCGTTATTTGAAGCCGCGTTCATTGCAACGATGTTTTTTGGAGAACTTAAAAAATTTTCCTTCATCTTCTTCACATCATCAAATGTTAAATTCAAAATCGTTCACCTCCCAAACTAATTTTCTCATATCGATTCTAACACCAAAATTTATAAAACTCACAATTGCATTTTTCAAGAAAAAATTTTATAAGCCAGGTTTAAGGCTTTACGGCTAAATTGTTGAAAAATGAAGAGATAAAAATGAGTAAGGGGGAATTGGAAATTTCCTAAGGGAAATTTAATCGGCAAGATTGTCACTTTCTTCCCTTGGTGATTCAGAAGAACAAAAAAGGACCGCCCATTTTCTTTGGGCGGTGGTGAGGAGGAAGCGCTCAGACGGTAATGATCACTTCGTACAGAGTATACCACACTTTTGAGCAACGTTCCATTATTTTATCCATAATGTAAATGAATATTTCAAAATTAGGCTCAAAACGACATATTTTTATCTATTTTTTAACCTAAAAGAAACAAATCCGATTTTTATCCACTTGAAAAACACTTGATTTCTCAATTTTTGCGCACAAACCAATTTATTTCTTAATTTGACTTGCATAATTCGAGAATTTAATTTTGATAAAGCACGTAAGCAGATATTGGCGAAACACTTATTTTTCCTGATACAACCTTTAAAATCTTTGTGCCAGCTTTTTCTCCGTTAACAACAACGTTCCATTTTCCACTTGGAAGTGTGAAGTTTTCACTCTTACTTTCACCGTTGTATATCACAAGAATGTTTTTCCAGCTGTCACCATTGGCATTCCCTTTTATTTCATAAGCGACAAGGGCCAAAGGCATCCTCAGATATTTAGTCACTTGTTTAAACTGTTTTGGGAAGAAAGTGATATGTTCCTTTATCATCTTTGGATCGTTCATTCTAAAAGCTGGATGGCTTCTTCTGAGTTTTATCAATCCAGCGTAGTACTCATCGACATCTTTGAAAGTCTTCAAACGTGACCAATCAAAGCCATTGACGATGTCGCCAGCGTTGTAACTGTTTCCATTGCCACCCTTAGTTCTGGCAAATTCCACTCCTCCAGCCAAGAAAGGCACTCCTTGTGATGTTAGTATTATGGCGTTGGCAAATTTTTGCGCTGCTTTTTTCTGTTCAAGTGTCCAATTCGGTTCAGCCGCGTTTATTCTATCCCAAAGGGTGTAATTATCATGGGAGGTAACGTAATTTACAGTTTCGTCTGGATTTTGCGTGAAACCAGATATAAGCGCGCTGTAGTTTATTTCGCCTACCACTCCTCTTTCAATTACCGTGTTCTTTTTCATTCCCTCGATAAATCCTTTTGTTTTTGGATCAAAAACACTTCCTATTATGCCGTCTCTTAAATTATCGTTAAACACGGCTATATGCATTCCTTTTTGATCCCCTTTGCCAAAAAGAGGAGTTACTCCCCATCCACCCCAGGGTTCACCATACAGGATCACATGGGGATCGATCTTTCTCAATTGAGTGGCTATCTCTTTAACGGTTTGAGGATCATATAATCCAAGCAAATCAAATCTGAATCCGTTGATATGGTACTCTTTTAACCAATATTTTAGGGAATTCAGGATGAATTTGCGCGCCATGTAATTCTCCGTTGCAATGGTATTTCCAACACCTGATTGATTGAGATATGTACCCTTCCTATCTATACGATAGTAATAATAAGGAACGCTCTGATCAAACGCGGAATATTTTCCCACGCCGGATGTGTGGTTGTAAACTACATCCATTATCACACCTATGCCGGCATTATGAAGAGCCATAACCATTTCTTTAACTTGTTTTATCGTGGCAACAGGACTTGAAGGCAAAGTTGAATACTGGGCTTCCGGAACGTTGAAAAGATACGTTATGTATCCCCAATTGTACTGGTCAAAAGGTTCATTCCAAAAATCTTGAATGGGCATGAGATGAACATCTGTTATTCCCAATTCTTTAAGATGATCTATACCTGTGGGAATCTTATCGTATGTGGTATCGTGAACGGTTAGACCTAAGTACTTGCCACGGTATTTTTTCGGAACCCCGGAATTTGGTAAAGAAGTGAAATCCCTTACGCTCATTTCGTATATTACGGCGTTTGTTTGACTTGACAAGCCTTTGTAAGAGTCTTCGATCCATTTTGCAGGATTCGTTTTGTTTAAGTTAACGATCATGGATTTCCTGTTGTACATATCCGCAGCGTAGCAATAAATATCTGGGGCCGTTCTAATCTTGCCATAGGAGCTAAACTGGTACAGGTAATAAACTCCATCTAAGTCTCCCATTACCTTAACGCTCCAAACACCCGATTCATTCCTTTTCATTGTGTAAGTGGCATAAGGAACAGTATCGGATGCTTTTTTATACAGTAAAACTTTCACGCTTTTAGACACGGGAGACCACACTTTAAAAGTGGTAGAATGTTTTGAATAAATCGGGCCAAGTTGGCCATCATAGCGAAAAATTGGATCGTTGAGTGCTTTATAAGCGTAAATAACGGCTGGAGAAAAGCCTTTTATTTGCAAAATCATTTTTTTAGAAACGTCCCATGCAGATAACGGTTTTGCGAGCGTGACTTCTATGTAATTAGTTTTGGTTATATCGCCTGGAATGGCAGGTGTAACGTTTTTTATAGGCCAGTCCACACCACCAATTACCACTTTTACTTCGTCTTTCCAGTTTTTCGTCTCTATGGCGTTGGTAAGAAAAGCGTCTACTTTCGTTAAAGAGTTCAGAAAGCATCCCAATGCCCTTGGAGAGATATCTATTTTGCTTGGATCGGTGTACCAATCATGTTGACCTTGAACAACCCATATTTCTGCGACTCCAGAAGGTGGTATATCGGCGAACCTGTCTACAGAAACATCTTTCGCTTTCCAATCATCTAATCTCACGATAAATCCAAGTGATGTGTATTTTTGGGGAAATTTTATTATTGCGTATTCGCCGTAAGCGTCTTTTCCCGTAAATTGATAAGCTGCTCCCGGAATGCTTACGGGCTTATGAGGCCATATCCATAAATTCCAGCCGGCATAATTACCATCGTAGCGATGGTAATGAACGATCAAGACGGTTTTTGCTCCAAAATCAGCAGCCGTTTTGCCGCTCCCTATGGCTTTGAACTGTGAAAAAGCCAAAATTGGCGAAAGAAGCACGACGCTTAGGATAAACGCCCCAAGAAAAAATTTTTTCATTTTTTTATCACCTCTGATTTTCCCAAAATTTCACTTTTACGCTCTTCTTGAATAGCATTTGAATTCCTATGCCGATAAGATAGGATGCTATGAAAGCCATGAAGATTTGAGCTTTAGAAGTGGAAGAAAAGCTAAAAAGATCGAATGCTCTCACTAGAATGTAAGCTGAAAATAACAGTCCTCCTATTCCCACAAGGTTTTTGCTTACCAATTCTCTGATTCCTTCTACGCCAAAAAGTGTAGCGAATAGGATCTCCATTACAAAACCGAAAGTCATGTTAACGAACCCAAAAAGAGATAGAAATAGCAATATTCCAGCCAACACCAAAAAAACTGAAAAAGCTTTCACTTTACACACTCCCTTCTCTTTCAAATTATATCATCAAAGATTTAAAACATCTACGTTCTCAAATTATGCAACTCGAATTGAAGAAGGCGTGAATATCAAAAAGCCATTGAAAAGCAATTGGTATTGAGTGCTTTTGATATTTAAAAATCGTTCTTTGGAATGTTCACGCGCAGTATGAAACCTACGCCCTTGAAAAAACGGTTAAAGTATTTGAAAAATAAATTCCAAAAAAGCTTGACATCTTTCTTGATAAGTGATATGATGTAGCTGTGACCGAAAAGGTCATAGGAATTTTAAGGAGGCAATTTGCATGAAAGGTACTGTTAAGTGGTTTGACCCAAAGAAAGGCTATGGATTTATCACAATGGAAGATGGGAACGATATATTCGTTCACTACTCTGCGATAGCGATGGATGGCTTCAAGACTCTCGAAGAGAATCAAAAAGTCGAATTCGATATCACGGAAGGCCCAAAAGGGAAACAAGCTTCCAACGTGAGAGCATCAGACTGATTTCATGTCGTCAAACTGAAAATGAAAAGCCCGGCCTTACAGCCGGGCTTTAAATATTTTTAGCTTTTCAACAAAACTTCGTAGCTATACGATGAATGGATGAGAAATCTTCGACTTTTAACGAAGCTCCCCCAATCAATCCTCCATCTATATCTGGCAAGAGGAAGAGCTCTTGACAATTGTTAACTTTTACACTTCCGCCGTACAAAATAGAGATTTTGGAAGCAATTTCTTTCGTGAATATTTCGGTTAGGACGCTTCTCACATAGGCGATTGCTTCTTGCGCCTGGTATGGCTTTGCCACTACACCCGTACCTATAGCCCATACTGGCTCGTAAGCTATCGTCAACTTTGAAACATCGTTTACTTCCACGTCTTTCAAATCCTTGGTTAACTGTTCCTTCAACACTTCAAAGGTTTTTCCCGCTTTTCTTTCTTCTAAAGTTTCTCCAATGCAAAGCACAACCGACATATCGTTTTCCAAAGCGGTCTTCACCTTTTCGTTGAGGAAATCATCGGTTTCACCAAAAATATGGCGTCTTTCTGAGTGCCCTATGAGGACATGGGTTACTTCCATGTCTTTAAGCATGGGAACACTTATTTCGCCGGTAAAAGCGCCTGAGAGTTTTGAGTGGACGTTTTGAGCGCCAACAACGATATCGCTTCCTGTGAATATTTCCTTGACGGTTGGTAATGAGACGTAAGGAGGAAATACCCACACTTTTGCGTTTGAGTTCGTATCAAGCGCCTTCAACAATTCTCGCGAAAAACTCCTGGCTTCAGATGGGGTTTTGTTCATTTTCCAATTGCCCGCGACTATTAAAGGGCGTTTCTTTTTTGAATCAAGTATGGAAGCTATTCCGGGAAGTTCCTTTCCTTCCAGGAATTCAAGGGAGGCTCCTCCACCAGTGGAAACGTGTGAAACTTCGTTTTCAAGCCCAAACTTTTTCACAGCTGCTGCGCTGTCTCCGCCACCAATAACCGTTAAAGCGTCTTTCATACTGGCAAGCGTTTGTGCGACGGCTTTGGTACCGTTGGCAAAGTCGTCTATTTCAAAAACGCCCATTGGACCGTTCCAAACGACGGTCTTCGCTTCAGAAAGTTTTTCCTTGAAAAGTTCCACACTCTTAGGACCTATATCAAGCCCCATCCATCCTGATGGAATCCCTTCTGCTATGGTGAACGTTTTCTTTTCAACGCCAGCCTTCAATTCTTGGGCACACACTGCATCAACTGGCAAAACGATTTCCACTCCAGCCTCTGAGGCTTTTTTCAAAATATCTTTGGCAAGATCTATTTTGTCTTCTTCATATTTAGATGAACCTATTTCATGGCCTTGCGCTTTTAAGAATGTGAACATCATCGCGCCACCGACGAGAAGCTTGTCAGCCTTGTTTAAAATATTTTCTATGACGCCTATCTTGTCAGATACTTTCGCTCCTCCAAGTATGACAACGTATGGTTTTTCTGGAGAAAAGGTTACTTTAGACAACATGTCTATCTCTTTCTCCATCAAAAAGCCGGCTACTGATGGAAGGAACCTAGCCACTCCGACGTTTGACGCATGTGCGCGATGTGCCGTGCCAAATGCATCGTTAACGTGAATATCTCCAAGTTTTGCCAAAGATTTTGCAAAATCTGGATCGTTTTTCTCTTCACCAGCGAAAAATCTGGTGTTCTCCAGGAGCACCACATCACCAATTTTGAGGCTCTCGGAAAGCTTTTCCGCTTCTTCGCCTATAGTTTTTTTGCAAAAAACAACTTCTTTTCCTAAAAGCTCTCCTAGCCTTTTTGCCACAGGTTCAAGAGAATATTTGGGGTTCGGTTCGCCCTTAGGACGGCCAAGGTGGGACATGAGTATCACCTTGGCGCCTTGATCAAGGGCGTACTTTATAGTCGGAAGTGCCGCCTGAATTCGAGTGTCATCTGTTATCTTTCCTTCACTCATAGGAACGTTGAAATCCACTCTCATCAGGACGCGTTTATCTTTTAATTCTACTTCCTTGATCGTGAGCTTTTTCATGTGGCTCACATCCTTACATCATATTCTGAACCATTTCAATGAGATCAACGGCTCTGTTTGTGTATCCATATTCGTTATCGTACCAGGCAAAGACGTTAACAAAGCTTCCTTTGGCCTTCGTAAGAAGCGAATCGAAGATACTTGAATGGGTTTCACCAAGAATGTCGGTGGAAACCACTGGATCTTCACAGTAAAGCAAAGCTTTACCCATTGGTCCTTCGGCAGCTTTCTTAAAGGCAGCATTAACTTCTTCGACTGTTACTTCTCTTTCCAATATAACTTTCAAATCAGTTATAGAACCGGCGGGTACTGGGACACGCATGGCACCTCCGTCCAATTTTCCATCCACTTCTGGCACAACGAGTCCAATTGCTTTGGCCGCTCCGGTTGTCGTAGGAATTATATTTATAGCGGCAGCTCTTGCACGTCTGAGATCTTTATGAGGAAGATCCAAAATTCTCTGATCATTCGTATATCCATGAATGGTTGTCATGAAGCCTTTCACTATTCCGAAATTGTCGTTGAGAACTTTGACGAGCGGAGAAAGGGAATTCGTTGTACATGAACCTGTTGATATTATTGTGTGTTCCTTCTTCAACATTTCATCGTTAACGTGTGGGTTGATGGTGCTGTCCGCTCCTTCGGCTGGTGCGCTTATTATGACTTTCTTTGCGCCAGCGGTCAAGTGCATAGAAGCTTGTTCTCTTTTTCTGAAACGGCCTGTAGATTCTACCACCAATTCAACCCCAAGCTCTTTCCAAGGGAGTTTCGAAGGATCTTTTTCTGCGAAGACTTTTATCTCTTTCCCATCGATTATGATGGAATTTTCCGTGTAATCTACGCTTCCCTTGAAAGTTCCGTGCACCGAATCGTATTTGAAAAGGTGCGCCAGCGTTTTCGTGTCGGTGATGTCGTTCACTGCCACGACATTTATGTCTCTTTTCTGTTCCAAAATGATCCTGAGAACTTGCCTTCCTATTCTTCCAAAACCGTTAATACCTACTTTTACATTTGACATGCTTTCTACCTCCTTGTTTTTTGAAAGTTTCTGTTAAAAATTGGGTAAATTCATTCCTCCTGTTATAGCTTTCATCTCCGCGTCTGCTCGCTCCTTCACCCTAAAAGCGTACTCGTTGAAAGCACTTACAAGAAGGTCTTTAAGCATCTCCTTGTCTTCGAGTACCTCTGGTTTTATCTCTATATCTTTTACTTCATAATCGCAGTTTCCCTTTACTTTTATGGCTTCACCTCCAACCGATACCTCTATTTCTATGTTTTTCAGATTTTCTTGAACTTCAGCAGCTTTCTTTTGCATTTCTTGAGCCTGCTTTAAAAGCTTTGACATGCTCATTCCGCCAAAGCCCTTGAACTTGTTAGACAATTTCTTCTCCTCCTTCCGGTAGGACTTTTCCTCCGAATATACTTAAAGCTTTTACAATTGCTTCTCTTGTTTTTGACTCTATTTCACTTAACGGTACCGCTGAATAAGCGATAAGAATTTTTACCTTTCTTGATGTCAGTTTTTCAAATTCATTTTCCATCTCATCACAATCGGCTTTTAAAACATCATAACAAAGTGGAGTGTCTGAGATTACGAGCAACCGATTTGCGAAATCCTTCATTTTTGCCCTCGCCAAACATGCAAAAATTGATATATTTCCCTCTTTTGCGTACCACTCTAAGAATTTTTCCATATCACTTTTAGGAGTTAATGGTTTTTTTTCTATTTTTTTTGCGGTTTTTACCTTTTCTTTTTCATTTTCTCTGCTATCATCAACATTTGAATGTTTTAAAGATTCAAAGATGCTCAGTATCTTAAATATATCCAGGCTTCTTTCTTCAAACCTCAATCTATACAAAAGATCCAAAATGAATTTTCCAATTTCTGCCATTTCATTTTCGAGCACTCTATCGCTCACAAAATCTAACGTCTGATTCAAAAAGCTTTCAACGTCCGTCCCCTGTTTTTCTATGTTTTCTATAACACTTACCAGCATATCGGGATTTCCGTTGAGCAATGCGGATACGTATTTTTCCACTTCTTCTTCCGGCGCTTCACCAAGTACTTGAAGAACATCTTCAAGAGTAATATTTAGCGAAGAAAACCTTGAAGCTTCTTCCAACAAACTTATGGCATCTCTCATTCCGCCGTTTGCCCTCTTGGCTATGTGTTTTATCGCTTCATCTTGGTACTTTATACCTTCTTTTTTACAAATTTCTTTCAACCTTTTTTCTATCACCGTATTGGATATTCTATGAAATTCAACTATCTGACACCTTGAAAGGATGGTTTCGGGCACCTTTTGCATTTCAGTTGTTGCAAGAATAAAAAATGTATGTTCTGGCGGTTCCTCAAGTGTTTTTAAAAGGGCATTAAAAGCCTCTTTTGTTAACATGTGAACTTCATCTATAATGTACACTTTGTATTTAGATTCTGCCGGAAGATAGCTCACTTTATCACGAATGCCTCTTATCTCATCTATTCCACGGTTGGAAGCGGCGTCCATTTCGATTACATCCATAGACCTTCCACTGTCTATTGAAACACACGACCTGCATTCGTTACACGGTTCGTATCCATTCACAAGATGTTCACAATTCAGCGCTTTTGCAAGGATGCGTGCGGTAGAAGTTTTACCCGTGCCACGCGGTCCGGCAAAAAGGTAAGAGTGAGACACCTTCTCTTTTTTTAACGCGTTTTCGAAAAGTTTAACTATATGCGGTTGACCAACTATCTGAGAAAAAGTTTTTGGTCTGTACTTTAAATAAAGATTATCCACTTTTCACACCACTCTCGTTCACAATCCAAACTTTATTTTACCATAAAAAACTTAAACGTCTTTTGCTTTAAAGTGATTTTTTTAACTAACTTTATTTTTCTTATTTTGCGAGGCTCATTGATTGTGATAAATCACTTTTAGACTGACAGGGTCCCAAATTTACAGAAAGTTCATTAAGCAGGTCATTGAAAAAGGAGAAAGAAATCGAATAAAATAGGGATGCCTATTAAACCTCGCCATCTTAACAAAGATGGTAACATTTCACCCAAAAGGAGGCATCCCTACATGAGAATATTAACAGAAATTACATCTTTAACGCAAGTACTTTTTTCTCTTTCTTTTTCTCGAAATATTGCCATCCTCATCATGGAGATTCTCTTTTTCAA
>WFYR01000084.1 GCA_015489955.1 Mesoaciditoga sp.
ATTTCCAAAATCGTCAATCTTTCTCTGAGTTTCGAACTTTGCATTTTTAAAACAAGTTGAAGTTCTTCAACGGTTTTTGGACCTTCCTTTAAGGAACGAATCAGAAGATCCTCTTCTTCATTCTTATGAGTTTCTTTTTTCGGGAAAGAAATGTATGGAAATTCGTCTAAGACGTCTTCAAACGAAGTAACACACTTTGCCCCGTTTTTTATCAAATTGTTTGTGCCCTCACTGGTACTGGAAAATATGTTTCCGGGAACGGCAAAAACTTCTCTTCCCTCTTCAAGTGCCAACCTCGCAGTTATCAAAGAGCCACTTTTTTTAGCTGCCTCTACCACCACAACCCCTCTTGATAGACCTACTATTATCCTGTTTCTCTTTGGAAAAGTCCATTTCTGAGGGCGGGTTCCGAATGGGAATTCACTTACCAAGCATCCATTTTTCACAATTTCATCGAAAAGCCTTTTATTCGATGAAGGATAAACGATGTCTATACCATTTCCCAACACCGCCACCGTATTGCCGACGTTCAAGGCGCCGCTATGCGCGGCGGAGTCTATTCCATATGCCAAGCCGCTGATTATTGTGATGGCTAACATTGCCAGATCTCTGGCCAACTGTTTAGCCACCATCTTTCCGTAAGAAGTTGCGCGCCTCGAGCCAACAATGGCTATTGAAAAATTCTTCAAAATCTCAGCTTTCCCTTTAACGTACAGCAAAGGAGGGGGATCGTTTATTTCCGTCAAAATATCAGGATACCTTTCATCTCCAATAGGTATGAGAAATACTCCCTCATTTTCAGCACGTTCCATTTCTCTGTCAATTTCTTCGGGAGAATTAGAAGGTTTTAAAATTGAAAAAAGAGCTTCTTCAACTTTCATCTTCCAAAATACCTGTCCAATCTTTTGAAATCCAAAGAGTAAACCAAAGGTCTTCCGTGAGGGCATGACCAAACTTCCAATTCATCAAGTCTTTTCAAAAGCTCAACGATCTCTTCTTGTGAAATTCTTTCTCCGCTTTTCACAGCCGCTTTGCACGCGAGGTTTGCGAAGAAACTGTCCCTTGGATCTTTCGCAAACGAAAGGCGAAAATCTTCCAATAATTCGAGAAAGATTTCTTTCCAGTCCACCGCGTGTTTTATTTGTGGCACCGCCTCCAATTCTCCATTTTTCCACTCGAATCCTAACTTTTTTATCTCCTCTGTTCTTTCTTCTAAAACTTCTTTTTGCACGGAATTCAATTCGAGCTTTATAGGTGCTATAAGCTTTTGAGATGTCGTCCCAGTTTTCGTTTTAAACTCATCATAAAGTATTCTTTCATGCGCAGCGTGCATATCCACAAGATACAGCGCCGCTTCAGATTCGCACGCTATGTACCTTCCATGCAGCACGCCGAGTATCTTCGATTTTGAAAGCGCATCTCTCTTCTGCGTTTGAGATGGAAACGCGTTTTCGTTTTTTCTCCTGAAGTCGATATCCATTTCGAATGGCATAGCTTCGCTTGATGCCTTTAAAATTTTATTTTCATTCTTTGGAAAGAAATTTTTTTCTCTTTTAAAATCATCTAAATCGGTTGAATTATCGTTGTTGAACTCTTTAAGAGAATTTTCTTCTTCAACTTCTAAACTTTCTTGTGGAATCTGAAAGACATCCGGTGAAGCCAGAGCCTTTTTTACGGCAGACATAACCATCGAAAAGATCTTTGAACTGTCACTGAATTTTACTTCAAGCTTTTGTGGATGAACGTTCACATCGACAAGCTGAGGTGGCAATTCCACAAAAAGCACTGCCACTGGAAATTCCCCTTTTTTTAGATGTTCAGCGTATCCTGCTTCAACCGCTTTCATAAGAAGACCACTTCTAACGTAACGGTTGTTGACAAACAAAATTTCATTTGTCCTGTTTTTCTTTCCCACGTACGGTGGGCTTACGTAACCGTAAATTCTTACCCCTCCAAAGGAAGAATTCACTTCTACCAATTCAACATTTGCCAGCACTTTTTTTATTCTTTGTTCCAATGAAGTGCCCTTATTTATGGCAAAAACTTCTTCGCCATCTCTAAAATATCGAAATTCGACATCGTGAGAAAGTATGAATTTTTGAACGATTTCGGTGACCATCCGCGTTTCCACAGATGCAGAACTCAAAAACTTTCTCCTGGCTGGAATGTTGTAAAAGAGATCAAGGACGCTTATTCTTGTGCCCTTACTTTTGGCCACAACTTTAGTTTTTGTGATCTTTCCACCATCCACCTCTATTGAAGATCCAATTTCTCCCGTTTGAGAGCTTTCCACTATCATCTTTGAAACCGCTCCAATTGATGCGAGCGCTTCACCTCTAAAGCCAAATGTTCTTATGTTAAAGAGATCGTTGAATTTTCTTATTTTGGAAGTTGTGTGTGGCATAATGGCAATTTCAAGTTCTTCTTTTGACATGCCTATACCGTTGTCGTCTACGACTATTTTTGACTTTCCACCGTTGTTGATTTCGATTTTTATCCTGTCCGCTTGAGCATCTATGCTGTTTTCTACCAATTCTTTTACCACAGAAGATGGATGATCGACAACCTCCCCGGCCGCTATTCTTCTGACAACATCTTGAGGAAGTTCAATTATTGCCATGCCTTCTCGCCTCCATAACGCGAAACACCATTATTCCAACACTCACGGAAACGTTCAACGAATCCATCTTTCTGGCCATTGGAATTGAAATTTTTCCATCGCTCTTTTCAACGAGCAACCTTCGTACCCCGTTTCCTTCATTTCCAAAGATAAGAGCAATTGGCCCTTTGAGTTCCATCTCGTCGTAGGGAGTTCCGTCCATAACAGCAGCGTAAACCCATATTCCCCTATTCTTCAATTCTTCTACACTTCTTGAAAGATTTTTCTCAACGCAAATTGGCATTTTAAATGCGTAACCGGCTGATGTTTTCAAAACGGCCGGTGTAACGTGGCATCCTCCCTTTTCCGGAATTACTATCAAATCAACACCAGCACCGTACGCGCTTCTTATTATGGCTCCCAAATTGTGCGGATCTTGAATTCTGTCCAAGATTATTATGAAGGCATCGCGATCGCCTTTTTCTATCTTTTTAAGTTCATTCTCCAGATCGGCGTAACGATAATCTCTTATCTTCGCGGCGATTCCCTGATGATCTTTTGAATGTGAAATTGCCTCAAGCTTTTTTTCATCCACCTTTTCGATAGTTACTCCTAAATGACGGATTTGATTTTCGAGCTGCTTCATCTCTTGTGACAAATTGTTTGAATTCAAAATGTAAGCCCTTTTTAAATGTGTTCCCACCTTGAGGGCTTCTTTTACAACATTTCTTCCATAAATTATCATGAGGGCACTCCTTCTTTAATACGTTGGCACTTTTGAAATATTTCGCTATATAATAGCCATGTCTTAAAATAACTCGTTCCAATTTTAACATGAAAGGGAGTGTCAAAACATGAAATTCGAAGAAATAAAGATCGGAGATTTCAAAGAAGTTGAGATTGAGGTAACTGATGAGATGGTAAGAACATTTGCTAAAATAACGGGTGACAACAATCCTCTTCATTTGGATGATGAATTTGCAAAAAAAACGATCTTCAAAAAGAGAATAGCACATGGCATGTTGGTCGCATCGTTGATTTCAAAAGTATTAGGCCATGACTTTCCGGGAGCTGGAACTGTATACGTTTCGCAAAGCGTGAATTTTAGAAAGCCAGTTTACGTTGGAGATAAAGTAAAAATACACGTCGAAGTGAAAGAAAAAAATGAGCAAAAACGGCGGCTTTACTTAATAACGGACGTTTTTGATAAGGATACCAAGGTTATCTCCGGTGAAGCGGAGGTTTATCTTCCTTCAGAATAAAAATATCCCTCCCGCAGGGAGGGAATTTGGGGGAATTCAGATCAAAAACAATAGAACACAAATAAAATTATTTTAAGTTTTTAATTCTATCAAACGTCTTATAGTTACTTTTTTATATTAAAAAATGGGAAAAAGAATGGAACACCATTATTTATTTTTACTCTTTTTTCTGGATTCTTTTGACTTGCAATTGAACTTGAACCATTTTGAAAGTTAAAAAAGTCTATCACTATATTCTGTGAACCATTATAAGATGATATTATTGCTCTTACTATTCCTATACCTTTGGCAAAATAAACTTCTGCATAGTTTTCACTGTTTGTTGGATCTGAAAATTTTACCTTCAAAACGTTTTGATAGCTTTTCCCTTGTACTGTTAAACTTGATATTGTTTCAGAAGTTCTCAAGAGCGTCTCTGGACTAAAATTGCCACTATCATCATATCCTGATATTGAAAGATTGACGGGAGACTGATTTTCTCCTGTATCTGCGTTATCGATTAACCTCAAACCATTAATTATAGCTGTGTCTTGATAAGTGCTACCATTGTAATCCTCATGCATTTTTGCACCATCTAAGTAAAGTTCTCCGGAAGAATTCTTCCAGAAGAATATGTTTTCTTTTACTTCTGCTCCTTGTTCTGTAACATCAAAATTGATGGCAAAATCGGAATGACCGTTGAAATTTTCATTGGAAAAATTCACATTAGTTACACCTTGTACCGAACTTCCTTCTGGATAAATGGCTACTTGAGCTTCGCCAGTTTTTTCTGGGAAATAGGAAACATTTGAAGAACTATTTTGAATTAAAAAACATCCAGATAAGCTTATTACTAAAAGAATAACGCTTCCCAGTATTAAAAGCATTACTGTTTTTTTCATCAACAATCACCTTCCCATATAAAGTATATTGTTACCAGTTCACACCTTAAGTTTTGTTAGGATGTTCGAACCTTCAAAAACGGTAAAACACTCCTGATGCCCATGCCGGTGAAAAAGCTGAGATTGTGGAAAAACTCAAACCAAACGAAGAGTACCACATTAATTTTCCCTTTATAAAATTGATGTTGTTCCAGTTGAAAAACAACGCTGGTCCTCCATACATTCCAAAAGATGGAATGCCCCAAAAATCTGATCCTGCCGAGGCGACTCCTCCCCAAGAAATGGAGAAAATTCCTACTTTTTCGCCTTTTTCTGTTTTCAGGTCAAGCGTGTATATCTTCCCAAGCGTCATGCCGCCTCCGCCGGTTATCCCCATGGGAAATTCCAAACCGGCGTAAACGAAAGTTGTGTCGTTTAAGTAAGTCCCAAAAGAAAGTGAACTGTTCTCACCCACATCTGTAAAACCTGCCATAAAACTGAAACCCATCGCCGCGGTTAAAATGGTTATCACACTTGCCATTACGATTATCTTTTTCATCCCGATCCCTCCTTTAACGAATTTTGATGATATGAAAATTATATCATAAAATGAATAAAAAAATAATAATCTAATAATTATATGTTAATATTTTTGCGACATGACCTGCTTATTTAACTTTTGAATGTTAGATAGGACAAAATGATATAATAGCAAAAGTCAATTTTGAAATGAGGTGATTCGCTTGGTAATTTTGAGATTTGATGGTGAAGAAAAAGAATGTGAACCGGCTCAATTAAGAGAAATGATTGAAAAAGCCGGCATTTCCAAAGGTTCTAACGTCATTGGAGGAAAAATAGGGAAGAAAATAGTAGACCTTTTTTACACGGCTCAAGATGGTGAAGAGATAGAGTTGATAACGTTTGAATCACCTGAAGCGCCTTCTATCTACAGACACACAATGGCTCACATAATGGCTCAAGCTGTGCAAAGATTGTACAAAGGGGCAAAATTTGCCATAGGTCCCACCATCGAAAATGGATTTTATTACGACATTGATCTTCCTCAAACGTTAAACGAAGAAGATTTGAAACGGATAGAAAAAGAAATGAAAAACATAATAAAGGAAAATATCCCTTTAGAGCGTTTTGAAATGACTCCACAAGAAGCGATTAACTACTTCAAAGAAAAAGATCAACCTTACAAAGTTGAGCTTGTAGAAGATCTGGTCAAGAATTTAAACGTTGAAAGCGTTAGCCTCTATCGACAAAAGGATTTTACAGATCTCTGTAGGGGGCCACACCTTCCCTCAACCGGATTGGTGAAAAATTTCAAGCTTTTAAGCGTTTCGGGAGCTTATTGGCGTGGTGACGAACACAATAAGATGCTTCAAAGAATATACGGAACGGCCTTTTACAAGAAATCGGATCTCGATGAATATCTTCACATGCTTGAAGAGGCTGAAAAGAGAGACCACAGAAAGCTTGGTCCTCAGCTCGATCTTTTCTCCCTCCACTCTGATGTTGCGCCCGGAATGGTGTTCTTCCACCCAAATGGAACCATAGTGAGAAGGGAATTGGAAAATTACTGGCGCCAAGAGCATAGAAAAGCTGGTTACGTTGAAGTGATCACGCCTATGGTGATGAGTGAAAGCCTATGGAGACAATCCGGCCATTGGGATCACTACAGGGACAATATGTATTTTACCGAAAAAGAAGATCAGCATTTTGCCATAAAGCCTATGAACTGCCCTGGGCACATAATAATATACAAAAGCTCTTCTCATAGCTATAGGGATTTACCTCTAAGGATGTGTGAACTTGGAACGGTTCATAGGTACGAAAGGAGCGGTGTTGTTCATGGGCTTTTCAGAGCAAGGGCTTTCACACAAGACGATGCGCACATCTTCTGCACGCCAGAACAGATAGAAGATGAAATAGTTGGCGTTGTCAATCTCATAGATAAAACATACAAATTGTTTGGTTTTCCATATAAAGTTGAGCTTTCCACAAAGCCAGACGATGCCATGGGATCCGACGAAATATGGGAAACGTCTACATCGGCATTGAAGAAGGCTTTGGAAGATTTGAATATGGACTACCAGATAAATGAAGGAGATGGAGCTTTCTACGGCCCTAAAATAGATTTCCACGTGAGGGATTCCATTGGAAGAACTTGGCAATGTGCTACAATTCAATTGGATTTTTTGATGCCTGAAAGGTTCGATCTCACTTACACCGGTTCAGATAACGCCGAGCATAGGCCCGTTATGATTCACAGGGTTATATACGGTTCACTTGAAAGATTTATAGGAATATTGATCGAACATTACGCAGGGGCGTTTCCTACATGGATAGCTCCAGTGCAGGCAATAGTTCTTCCAATTTCAGACAAAAACGTTGCATATGCGAAGAAAATCCATGAAATCCTTGAAAAAGCTGGCATTAGGTCATTTCTTGATGATAGAAGCCAGAAGATAGGTTACAAAATAAGGGAAGCTCAACTCAAAAAGATACCGTACATGCTTGTTGCTGGAAAGAAAGAAGAAGAGTCGAATACAGTCGCCGTTCGTTTAAGAAGCGGAACAGATTTGGGTGCGATTGATATCAAAGAGTTCATTGAAAAGATTAAAGCGGAGATATCTTCTAAGTCGCAGAATTCCATTTTTGAGGTGAAATAAATGGCATACGAAGATTGGAAAGAACCGCCGATTTTGCGTGTTAGAATATCTGAAGCGGATGTCCACTACGCGGGCGGGCTGGTGGATGGTGCTAAAGTCATGCAATTTTTTGGCGATGTCGCCACAGAGCTTCTTATAAGAAACGATGGAGATGAAGGGCTTTTTAGAGCGTACGATTCTGTTGAATTCCTTCACCCAGTTCACGCTGGAGATTACATAGAAGTGTATGGTAAAATTGTCGGTGTGGGTAGAACGTCGAGAAAAATGATTTTGGAGGCTTACAAAGTTATAGCGCCAATTGAAAGCGGCAGTTCCGCATGTGAAGTGCTAAAAAAACCTCTTCTCGTTGCTAGAGCAAGCGGAACATGTGTGGTTCCGTTGGATAAGCAGAGAAAAAAGGAAGATTGATATGGAAAAACTGATTATCACGGCGGCTGTGTGCGGAGCAGAAGTCACACGTAAACAGACGCCTTACATTCCCATAACTCCTCAGGAAATAGCTGAAGAAGCTTGTTTGGCGAGAAAAGCAGGGGCTTCCATAGTTCACATCCATGTGAGAGATGAAAACGGAAAACCAACACAAAATGTTGATGTTTTTAGAAAGGTTGTCAAGCTTATTCGCGAAAAATGTCCAGATGTAATAATTCAGGTATCAACTGGTGGCGCGGTGGGAATGAAACCCGAAGAAAGGCTGCAGTCTATATACTCAAAACCAGAAATGGCAACCTTAGACGTTGGAACAACGAATTTTGGAGACGACATATTTGTAAACGATCTACCGCTGATAAGATTGTTTGCAAAAAAGATGGACGAAGAAGGAATAATGCCTGAGTTTGAATGCTTTGAAGTGGGACATGTGCACAACGCTTTGAAAATTGTAAAGGAAGGTTTGATAAAAGGCCATCTTCATTTTGATTTCGTTTTGGGAGTTCCCGGCGCGTGTCCAGCTGATGTAAGAAATCTTGTTAGGATGGTGGATTCCATACCGCCTAGCGCTACATGGACAGTTGCCGGTGTGGGAAGGTACGAATTTTTAATGGCAGCGCATGCCATAGCTATGGGCGGACACGTGCGTGTTGGGCTTGAAGACAACATATACCTTTCTAAAGGTGTACTGGCAAAATCAAATGCCCAGCTTGTGGAAAAAGTTGTAAGGATTGCGTCTGAAATTGGTCGTGAAGTGGCCAAGCCGGATGAAGCAAGAAAAATTTTGGGTTTAAATAAAGTCGTTCAATAACTATATTAAGCAATTCAAAAAGGAGGTGACCGTCTAAATAGACGGAGGCGATGTTTGAAAATTTCGTAGCATTTGCGGATGCATCTGCACAAAAGGCTGCCCCAGCAAGCGGGGGAGGAAGTTTCTTCTCGGGAACTACAAGCATGCTTGTATGGCTTATCGTTCTGGGAGTGCTTTTTTACTTCATGCTGGTGTATCCCCAAAAAAAGCGTTCCAAAAGTTTCAACAACATGATGAGTAATCTTAAAAGGGGTGATACCGTTATAACGGTTGGAGGAATTGTTGGAAAAGTAACGGATATCAAAGATAAGACGATAAAGATCAAAACAGCTGGAAACGACCTTGAAATTACCAAACGTTCGGTTGCTTCCATAATGAAAGGTAGTAGTGGCAACAATGGTAACGGTGATAAAGAAAATAAAAGCAAAGACAATGATGAAAAATCGAAGTCCGATCTTATAAAATAAGAGGCAGGGGGTGTAAAAGGGTTTAGGCCCTTCTGAAAAATGAGAGCAGACAAAATTAGATTGATATTCATAGTGTTGGTTTTGTTCATTTCAATATTTTTCATGGTGTGGCCTCCAGTACCGAATGCCAAGTCTTTTACTCAGAAGGTACTGGGAAACATAAAACTGGGTCTTGACATAAAAGGCGGATCGAGGCTGGATTACATCATGAAAGGCTCAAACATAACTCCTGAGCTTAAAGATCAAGTTTTAACGGTTTTGAGAAGAAGGCTTGATGATGCCAACTTCACCGAAGCCGTGGTTTCGGCTGTTGGGAAAAATGGAATAAGGGTTGAAATACCTGGCATAAGCGATCCTAAAAAAGCTGAGGCTTTGATAGGACAAAAAGCCCAACTTTACTTCGCTCAGGTATTGGATCACGTTACGTCAGCGGTTAAACCAGCGCCTAAAATAGGTCTTAACTACGCGGGAGCCACATGGTTAAGATCTAAAAGCGCCACGGATGATTGGTATTTGGTGAACAAAAACATCCAAGTTGGTGCCGGCACGTTGCAACTGTCTGGAAATGATGTTAAAAACGCCAGAGCTTCTGTGAATACACAACGTGGAGGTTGGAAAATAGACCTTACTTTTGATGCTAAAGGCGCCAAGACGTTTTTTGAAATAACGCAAGCTTTAATTGGTAAACCTCTGGCAATTGTTATGGACAATTACGTTTTGAGCGCTCCAATAGTTCAAACTGCCATTCAAGGTGGTAGAGCGGAAATAACAGGTAATTTCACTTACGATCAAGCTCAAGAGCTGGCAGCTCTCATAAGAAGTGGTAACTTGCCAGTTTCACTTGAACTTACCGAAGAGCAAACTTTGGGACCGACTCTCGGCTCAGACGTCATAAGAAGAAGTTTGATAGCCGGTGGAATTGGAATTGCTTTGGTTTTGGCTTACATGCTTATTTACTATTTTGGCATGATGGGAGTTGTAGCCGATTTGGCGTTGCTGTACAATGGCATTTTTGTCCTCGGAATGTTGGCTCTAACTCATGGAATATTAACTTTGCCTGGTATAGCTGGTATCATCTTGACCATCGGGACCACAGTTGATGGAAACGTCATAATATTTGAAAGAATAAAAGAGGAAATGCGCACGGGAAAAACGGTTAAGGCTTCCATAGCCGCTGGTTTTAATCGTTCAACGGCGGTTATACTTGATGCCAACATCACTACCCTTATTACAGCATTCGTTTTGTATTACTTCGGTACAGGCTCTATAAAAGGATTTGCCGTTACCCTTACGATAGGTATAATTGGTACCATATTCACTTCACTTGTCTTCTCAAGGTACTTTTTGGATTTGGCAGCCCCTGCTATTAAGAACAAATACGCTACCATTGCTGAACAACCAGAAAGCATCAAAGGGGGTAAGAAAAGATGAAAAATATAAATTTCGTTGGACCAAGGTACATATTTATATCTATTTCTCTCGCTGTAATAGCCCTATCGCTGGTTTTCATGTTTGTCAAAGGGTTCAATTTTGGAATAGATTTCAAAGGCGGTACCAGCATGGCAGTTTCTTTCTCAAAAACGGATATAACTCTTTCCCAAGTAAGAAATATATTCAAAGAAGCCGATCCAAAATTCGCTTCTGCGAGCATTTCGCGTTTACATAATCTAAAAACGAGCAATTCCAATCAATCGCGTGCAATGTTTAACTTGACAGTTGGAGAGTTTTTTAACGCTAACCAAAAGAGCAAATTAGTTTCAGATGTTGAGAAAGTTGCTTCAAAAATGAATACAAACGTTAAATTCGAATCGTTCGAAACGGTTAGCGGTTACGCGGCAGCTGGATTGAGAAAATCTGCAACGTGGGCATCTCTGGTTGCGGTAATACTTTTGCTCATATACATGGCATTTAGATTTCAATTTGTCTTTGGGGTCGGTGCTTTGGCATCCTTAGCACATGATTTGGTGATCACAGCGGGCCTTTACTCGATGTTTTGGATAAGATTTGACAGCACAGTTGTTGCCGCTTTGTTAACACTACTAGGTTACTCCCTTAATGATACGGTCGTCGTTTATTCCAGAATAAGAGAGAATCTTAAGAAGATGCGTGGAAAGCCCATGACGGAAATAGTCAACGTTTCAATTAATCAAACGCTTTCAAGAACGATAAACACATCTTTCACGACATTTTTGGTTGTTTTCATTCTTTTGCTCTTTTCAAGCTCTGTTTTAAAGCCTTTCGCTTTCGGTATGAGTTTTGGTGTCATCACTGGAACTTATTCTTCCATTTACATAGCCAGCCCAATTTTGATAGGATGGCTTGAAAAAAGGAGAAAGAAATCGGCACTTCACAGGTAATGAAGATGCAAAAGAACAAAGGGGAAGGAAAAATCCTTCCTCTTTTTTTGTATGCCCTCATGTAATATCTGGAAAAATATAATCATAAAAAATATCTATTGACAAATTGTACATATGTGTGTATAATTTATACAGTCCATTTGGAGGGAGAATTTGTTAAGAATGAAATGTGCAAAAATGGGCTTCAAAAGCGGCAATATTTTGATGGCTTCCTTGCTGAATTTGCTTTTAAAAGGACCATCATATGGTTATTCACTGGTGGAAGAGCTTGGTGAATTAGGCATAGATCAAAGTTCTATTCCCTATGCAATTGTTTATAGATTGCTTAGGGACATGGAAAGCGAAAATTTGATCACGTCTCATTGGGAAATAGAAGATAGTGGACCCTCAAGACGAATGTATTTTATAACAGACAAGGGAAAGAAGCATTTGGAAAAATGGTTGGTAAATGCGAAAGCAAATCTTAAAATTATGGAAAATCTTGTTTCAAGTATAGAAAAAAGCATTTACGAAGAAAAAGGAGGAGAATGAAAATGAAAATCTGTTTCACATCTGATGAACCGAAAGGATTGGAAAGTGTTATGAGCTATCACTTTGGTCATTGCCCATACTACGTCATGGTTGACGTGGAAGGGAACAAAGTTAAGAACGTTGAAAGCATTTCAAACCCATTTGCTGCAGAACATAACGCTGGTGATTTACCAACTTACATGAAAGAAAAAGGTGTTGATGTGATAATCACAGGCGGAATGGGTCCAAAAGCACAGCAGTATTTCGTTGATTATGGTATTAAACCTGTAACGGGAGCATATGGAAGGGTAAAAGACGTTTTGGAAGAATTTTTAAATGCGAAGATAGAAGTCCACGAAGAAAATACGATTCCGATCGAAAATAGTCATAAAAATGAAGACAAAGAAAATGAGGAAGTCGAAAGAATAAAGAAGGAAAACGCGGATTTAAGAAGACAAATAGCAGATTTAAAATCAAGACTTTCAAGAATAGAAGAAAGATTAGATCTTTGAGGTGATTTAAAATGAATTTATGGGGTGCTGTGGTTTACGGAATTATAGTGGTGATAAGCTATATTTACGCTTTTAAGAAAGACAAAAAAGGCGGTAAAAAAGCGGCAAAAAAAGGTGGCATGCAATTTTTAAAACAGCTCCCCATGCTTGTAACGATCTTTTTGTTGATAGGTCTTTTCGACAAATTCGTTCCTAAAAGCGTGATAGTGCAAATAGTTGGAAAAGGAAAAGGAATTTTGTCTGTTTTTAGTTCAGCCGCTTTCGGAACTGTTGTAATGGGACCAGTTTCTTCCGCGTATCCGCTCGGAGCTATTTTACTGAAAAAAGGAGCTACAATTGCGGCTGTGGCTATATTTTTAAACGCATGGGTGATGGTAGGCTTCGTAACAATTCCTTACGAGATATCCATCTTTGGAAAGCGCTTCACGCTAACGAGGAATATCATAGCTTTTGTTGGGGCCATACTTATAGGACTTTTAACGAGCCTTATTCTTGGGGTGATGTAAGTGAGAATTCTTAAAAAGCACTGGTTTGAAATAAGCATAGGTGTAATTTATGTGATCCTGCTTTTTATCTTCCCAGATAAGACAGGTGCGGCTTTCATGGAAGGAATATGGCTCTTGTTGAAAATGTTGCCCGTTTTCATATGCGTGGTGCTATTTTCAGGTTTCCTTTCCGTTTTTCTGTCCCCTAAAACCGTTCAGCGTTTGATGGGAAAAGAAAGTGGTGTTAAGGGGGTAATAGCGGGCACACTTTTGGGAACTTTAATAGTGGGTCCATTGTGGATATTGTTCCCGCTGTACAAAACGTTTTTGGATAAAGGAGCGCGTGTGGCTGTAGTTGGAGCGATGATAGGGGCATTTGCCATAAAAACGCCATGGATTCCTTACGCAGCAGGATTTTTAGGATGGCCCTTCATACTTGTGTCCGTCGCTTTGATAATATCGTATGCCGTTGTAGAAGGATACATCATAGAGAAAGTTATGTCGAAAGCGCAAGTGAGCGCCAAAAAATGAATTTGGTGTTTTGAAATGGTTATTCTGATTCCCCTATGAAACACTTGATATTCAATTCAGTGTTTCGAAAAACAAAAATACTCCCTCATTTTAGGGAGTATTTTTAATCTTTAAATGCACGTTCTCACTGGCAGCCCCAC
>WFYR01000085.1 GCA_015489955.1 Mesoaciditoga sp.
TAGACAAAATCCGCGTGGATAATCCGGATACTTCTTACGTTCAAGACAGTGGGCCAACGGTTGCGTCTCGTGCAACTGTTTTCAGTGGTAACGCTGTGAAAGAGGCTGCTGAGAAGATCAAATCAAGAATGTTAGCGCATTTCGCCAAAACTCGTGGAATTTCTATAGAAGATATCGCAATGGAGAATGGAGTTGTTAAAAGCGCATTTGATCCGGAAATAGAAGAAATCACTTTCGATAAACTGGCAGAAGAATGCTACAATTCCAATGTAAAAATGGTGGAAAGAGGATGGTTTATTTCTCCAAAGCTGAAATGGGATGCGGAAACTGGTATAGGAGAAGCCTACATAACGTACGCCTACGCCACACAAATAGTGGTGGTGGAGGTAGATTTGTTAACCGGAAAAAGCCAGGTGATTGAAGCTTTCACGTCGCACGATGTTGGTAAGAAACTCAATCCCAACGGCCTCGTTGGTCAGGTACAAGGCGGATTTGTACAGGGCATGGGATATGGACTCTTTGAGAATATAAAGACGGTTGATGGGAAAATAATAACCGATAATTTTAATACCTACATAATACCTACCGTCATGGATATTCCAAAAAAACTTGAAATAGATTTTGTGGAAGATGAGTATTCGAAGGGGCCGTTTGGTGCAAAGGGAATAGGAGAACCATCGTTGATGCCAACCCCGGCGGCCATAGCCAACGCGATATCCGATGCGATTGGGAAAAGAGTCAAAAGAATTCCAGCAACTGCTGAATACGTTTTGAATCTTATGGATAATGAACAATAATTACATTTACGCGCTTACGCGAGCACACATTTTACATGGGAGGTAATAAAATGAGTAACAAAAAAGTGATAGGACCAACATTTGAAGAGATGTTGCATCCCGAAAAAATTGATCCGAAAGTGAGAAAACTCGCACTGCAGAAATTCAAGGAAGATCCGCTTGATCCGATCAACTTCTTCAACATCACATGGAAGGGACCTGATAACAAGATAAAGTACGTCGTTTTGCCAAAAGAATTGACTGGTGTGGACGCCAATATAATAGTGATGTACGGTAGAGACTTTCCAACGGGAAGCCATAAAGTTGGAGCAACTTATTCCATAATGGCTGAAAAGGTTATAAGAGATGAAGTTGATCCTTCTTATCACACACTCGTGTGGCCATCCACAGGAAATTACGGTATAGGTGGAGCCTGGGTTGGATGCAGAATGAAGTTCGATTCTGTCGTTATCCTTCCCGAAGAAATGAGTAAGGAAAGATTTGACATCATCAAATCGTACGGTGCGAGAGTCATCGCAACGCCGGGATGCGAATCTAACGTCAAGGAAATATACGACAAGGCAAAAGAATTAAAAGCGGAAAATCCAGACAAAGTAAGAATACTCAACCAATTCGAAGAGTTTGGAAATTACAGATTCCATTACTACGTAACAGGAAATACCATGCTTGAACTTGTTAAAAATGAAGGCATAGGAAACGGAAGAATCGCAGCCATCGTTTCTGGAGTTGGTTCCGCCGGAACGATCGCGTGTGGAGACAGAGTAAAGCAAGAATTTCCTGAAACCAAGGTTGTTACCCTTGAACCTATTCAATGTCCTACCATTTCGATGAATGGATATGGTGGCCATGATATCCAAGGCATCGGCGATAAACACGTTACCTGGATTCATCACGTTACAAACAGCGATGCGGTTGTTGCCGTGGACGATATGGAATCTAAGAAAGGTCTTCAACTTCTAACTGATGAAGTTGGAAAATCATTCCTTAAAGAGTTCATTTCTGCAGATCAGGTTGAAGAAATATCAACCATCTTCGGAATTTCTGGAGTGGCAAACGTTTTGGGCGCGATAAAAGTTGCGAAAGAGTACGGCTTAGGACCTAATGACAACATTGTAACTATTGCAACTGATACAATAGAAAGATATAGAAGTGTTATGGCAGATCTTGACAAGAGATTTGGAAAGATGGATAGAGCAGAAGCAAAGGCTCGCTTTGAATCAATATTCATGGGAGTGAAAACGGATTGGTTCTTTGAAGGCACTCTTGAAAACAGAAGGAGATGGCACAACCTTAAATACTACACATGGGTTGAGCAGCAAGGAAAGACTGTTGAAGAGCTTAACGAACAGTTGAAAGAAGAATATTGGTTGAAACAGCAGGAAATGGTAAAAGAAACCGATAAACTCATCATGGAGTATAGAGAAAGAGAAGGAATATACGGCGTTGATTGAAAACTTTGAAACGTTTGGCGCACAACTACGTAGTTGTGCATTGTAAGTGAAGTTTATTTGGAAAGGGGAGAAAAAGGTTTTGGAAAAAAACGAAAGAATTTACAAAGTAGGTGATGAACTCCTCTTTCCAACTGTTACTGATTTTTTGGAAATTTTAGATGAAGAACAACGTGCCGCTGTCTTAGATGAAGGCGGCACTTCTTTGGTTATTGCCGGTCCTGGTTCCGGAAAGACCAGAACTATAACTCATAAAATAGCTTTTCTCGTATCCAAAGGTGTAAAACCAAATGAAATACTGCTTGTAACGTTCACACGGGCAGCTGCAAAAGAGATGATTTTAAGAGCCCAAAAAGTATCTAATAATAATTTAAGTGGAATGCTCGCTGGAACGTTTCATCACGTTTGTAATTATCTTCTCAGAAAATACGCAAATTTTTTGAAGATAAATCCAAATTTTTCCATTCTTGATGAAGAAGATGCTAGAATTCTTGTGAAACAGGCGAGAAACTCTGTCGTGAGTAAAAATGAAAAATTTCCATCTCCAAATGTTTTGAGAAAGATTTTTTCTTTGAAGGTGAACCTTCAAAGCGATGTTGAAAGCGTTGTTTTAGAGAGGTTTCCTTACCTTTATTCTATCGTAGACAAGATAAAGGAAGTCGGAAAACGTTACGAGGATCTGAAAATAAAATTGGAAGCTTTGGATTACGATGATCTGTTGGAATACACGAACCAATTGCTAAGCGTAAAAAGTTTAAGGGAAAAAGAAGCTTCAAGATTTAAATGGGTTTTGGTAGACGAATTTCAGGACACAAATAAGATACAGTACGAAATAGTTCAAAAACTTTCGTCAGTTCACGGTAATCTAATGGTTGTTGGAGATGATGCGCAAAGCATTTACTCTTTTAGGGGTGCTCGATACGAAAACATATTTGATCTTTCTCACAAGGAGAAAATAAAGATTTACAAGATACAGACCAATTATAGAAGTTCCCCAGAAATAGTGAATCTTGTAAATGCCCTTATTCCAAATAACGTCTTTCAAAAAAAACTTAAAGCCGTGAAGCCGCATTCATTGCGCCCAATTGTGGTAAGTACATGGACTTCGTACGAGGAAGCCGAATTCGTTGCAAACGAAATTTCAAAGTTGATGAAGAGTGGAATAAAAGCAAAAGAAATAGCGGTGCTTTACAGGGCACACTCGCACTCATTGGAAGTTCAGATGGAACTCTCGAAATTGGACATACCATTCAAAATAAAATCTGGAATAAAATTCACCGAATCGGCGCATGTAAAGGATATTCTGGCATTTTTACGGGCCTTTAATAATCCGAAAGACGAGCTCTCTTGGAGAAGAGTTTTTCTGCTTTTTACGGGCATTGGGAAAAAAGGTGCCGATAAGGTTGTATCATTTGTGACAAGTCAAAAAGATCCTTTAGTTGCTGTAAAGGAAATTGGAAAATTCGGTAAAAAATATGAAGTCATAGAAGAGCTGTTTAAAGGTTTATTTGACCTTTCAACGGTACATAAATTCATAGAGTACATCTACGACTCATTTTATTCCGACTATCTTGCCATGACATTTGCTGATTTCAAAGATAGACAATCTGATGTAAAAAAACTAATAGAAATATCTAAAAGATACACCAATATTACCGATTTTCTTTCTGATTTGGCTATAACTGAAGATTCAACGCTTACAAGCAACGACAAAGATCTGGAGCGAGTAACTTTAACAACGGTTCACCAGGCAAAGGGATTAGAGTGGAGAGTTGTCTTTATTCTTGCGGTGAATCCGGGAGATTTCCCTTCTTTTATGGGAATTAAAAGCGGAAATTTGGATGAGGAGTGGAGAATATTTTACGTTGCTATAACACGTGCAAAAGAGTATCTTTACATATGTCATCAGTCTGGAAATTCAAGATCTAATTACTCTAATTACAAATTCGATGTATCTCAAGAATACGATTTCGTTGAAAGCATTCCTCCATCTCTGTACGAAAGGTGGGTAACAAAATAAGGGGGGCAAAAAATTGTTAACGTTGATATTGAGAAATATGAATAACGCTAGAAGTTTTTTGAGAGCGTTGCCGAAGTGTGGATGCTTTCCGAGCATAAATGGATTTGAGGTAAAAGAAAAAGAAATACGCATTGTTATTGGGGAGCTTGATCCTCATCCAAATAGAATAAGTGATGAGGAATTTATAAAATTGTTCAAGTCTCTCTACGAATGTGCAAAACATGGTATTTACTTTGGACGTGTTACAAAAGACAGAATTAAGGTTCAAAAGGGAAAAACCGTAATAATACCCAATTTTGATACGCTTCCGCAGGTAATAAGCGGACAAATAGAAAACCCTTTTTCTTTCTTTACAACTGTAAAAACCCTGGCAACTATTTTTAGAAATTCCGGAGGATGGCCTTCAAAAATATACAGAGAAAAGATGGATGCCATCTTTTCTCTTATGAAAGAATTATCCTTAGAGGTTCAAAGTTCACAGTTATTTTTACCTTCTTTAGGCGTGTGGAGACACGAAAAATTCATTGAGAATTTGAAAAATACCCAGGGACATATCTACGTTCCAATGATTGGCGCAGAAAGATTTCTTCCATTTCTTTCAAAATTTGGAAGAGTATTCTCTTCGATTGAAGAAATCAAAGAAGAGGTCTATCAACAAAAAGAGTGGCGTAGCATATTTTCAAACGAAAAAGAATTGTCTAAATCCGATCTAATGGCTCTGGCCTTTTTCTTTCCAATGGAAGAAAAAATCCCCTACTTTTTTAACACTGCTGACTCTGTAGAAATGCATGTTTTTTGCAATCAGATACGTCAACTGTATCCCAGCGTAAAGATTGTAGAATTTTTGCATCCTTTTTTTGAAATCCCTCCTGAAAATACTTTGTTTGCCCCAAAGATCTCTCAAGAAGAGATTCCGTGGTTTTTAAGAACTTTTTTTGGGAAAGATGCCATCTTAATGGCAGATCCGAATACACTTTTTGCAAGTACGAAAGGGGAACTCTTCGCGCTTTCATCAGCTATTTTAAACGGACGTTACGAATTTGAGGAAAATACATGGAAAGTGTATCCTTTACCCTATGAAGCTCCGAAGCCGTATTTTCTTATCAAGAGTGCGAGGCATCTGGCCAGAATAGGAGAAAAACCAAGTTCGGGGATTGAATACGTGAAAACAGCTGAAAACATTTCCGGGAGAAAACTGGAGTTATTTGAATCTCTAAAAGCCTTTTTTTACAAGGTACTTGGAAAGTATGAAAAAATGAATTTCCATTTTGAAAAAGCCGAAGAGTTCGGTAAAAGAACGTTTAGAAACGCTTACTATGCAATAGTCTTATCTATGAATGGAAAAAACTTTTCACTGATGAAAAACAACGCTTTTCCTCTTATTGAGATAATGAGAAAATACGCTGTTCTCGTTTCGAAATTCAAAAACGTTGTTGACTTTTACGATGAGGTAATCTTTCCTCTTGAAAAAATACGTTCTCTTCAGGCAAGAAGAGTGGAGTGTATGGCGAGAAATTACGCTGGATTGATGCTAGAAATCGAAGACAAGATAGAAGAAGCGATAGATGAGTTCGAAACTGCCCTTTCTATAGCCCAGGAGTACAAATTCAACGATTTAAAGCCTCTTATAGAGATGAATATTTCAATTGTTTTAAGTGAGAAGATGATTTCAAAATCAAACGAAGAAGCGTTGCAAGCTTTAAAAGATTCCATGAATGAAGGATTGAAAAACATATTGTCTTTTTCCTATTTAATGCTTGCCTTAAACGCGATCGAAGCTGGGGAGATAGAGAAGGGAAAAGTATTTTTGAAGAATGCGTTAAAGGCCGATCCGTATATCTTGCCTTACGCTAATGAGTTCGAAGCGAGGATAAACGTTGAAAATCTTGAAAGCAAAGGAATAGAAAATGTAGAAAATGACGAAGAAAGGGAAAATTTGAAATTCATGTACGCTCTTTATACGGACGACGAAAAAAGTGTAAAAGAAATAATGAAAAACGCCAAAAGCACCAGAATAGAGAAACTATCCTCGTTTTTGAAGAATACAAACCAGATAAAAAAAGCTGAAAATGAGAACCACGATTATCTGAAGGCTTACTTTCTGGCAAAGAATTTGAAAAAAAACAGCGTATTTGCTCTAAAAAAATTGGGAAGAAACATCTACATGAACAACTTGAATTTGCAAAAGATCTTTTACGAAGAGCAACTTTCAAAGGCCTATAGAAGCAACGGATTAGAAAAATCAGCAGATTATCACATGAATTTGGCCGCGTTAATCGCAAAAAAAATAGGATTGAAAAAAAGGTACCTTTACCTTTCTCACAAAGTAGAAAGCCGCTCATTTGTAAGAGAATCATATGAATTTTTCTCATCTTACACCATTTTTAGGAATTTTGATAAAGCTTACGAAATTTTAAAATCTCTTGCGACATTCGTGGCGAAGATTTTAGAAACCGAAATTTTATGTCAAAATATAGGTGTAGAAAACTACACCTTGCATACAACGCCAGAAGGAAATATATGGAACACAAGTGAAAAACCGGATATGGACTTCGCATGGATATTTGGAATGGAGTATTTCGTTTACCTTTATTGGATGCAAAATAACACCCTTTCGATAAGTTTTAAAACCAGGAATGTTGATATGGACAAAGCTATTTTAGCTTTAGATCATTTAGTTCCATTTTACGCAATACACATAGAAAAGAGTCTCACAGATAAGGTTTCGAATGTAGATTCGCTTACAAATCTGTATTCCAGAAGGTACGTCATGAATAAGTTAGCCGAAGAGGTAGAAAGATCAAGACGCTACAACGAATTTTTGAGTGTTGCCATGCTGGATATAGACAATTTTAAAAGGATAAATGACAGAAACGGACATGATGTTGGCGATGAAGTTTTAAGAAGAGTTGCACAGATAATCATGGACAACGTAAGGAGCATAGACACGGTGGGAAGATATGGGGGAGAAGAATTTTTAATCGTTTTTCCGCATACTCCGTTGGAGCACGCCGTTAAGAGCTGTGAGAGAATTAGAAGAAGAGTTGAAAGCGCTAAAATAATACCGTCAAATCTTACCGTTTCACTGGGGGTGGCTCAACTTAACGTAGAAAAAAACGAGAGCATGGACGAAGTGGTTAAAAATGCCGATATCGCTTTATATTTGGCAAAATCTTACGGAAAAAATAAGGTAATTCCGTACATTGAAAAAAAGGTGGGTGAAGTATGAGCAATCATTTTGTTATCGATCATCCCTTGATTTTACACAAGCTTACTATATTAAGGGATAAATCTACCGGTCCAAAGGAATTTCGTGAGCTCGTGAAAGAGATAACCATGTTGATGACGTACGAAGCAACTCGGCACATCGCTTTAAGGGAGAAGATGATAGAAACTCCATTGGAAAAATGTAATGGCTACGAAATAAACGATAAAAACATTGTTGTAGTTCCAATTTTAAGAGCTGGTTTAGGTATGATGGAGGGCTTTTTGCAACTTCTTCCAAATGCTTCGGTGGGTTACGTTGGCCTGTACAGAGACGAAAGAACGAAAAAACCTGTAGAGTATTATATGAAGTTTCCAAAGATGTTTGAAGATACAGAAATTTTCATATTGGATCCAATGCTTGCGACTGGGAAATCTGCGGCAAAGGCCGTAGAATTGGTAAAGGAAAATGGAGGCAAGCACATAACAATGCTTTCTATTCTTGCCGCTCCGGAGGGAATAGAAATTTTAGAAAATTTTCATCCAGACTTGAAAATATACACTTCATCTGTAGACAGGATGCTAAATGAAGAAGCTTACATACTTCCCGGACTTGGAGATGCAGGAGATAGACTTTACAGGACAAAATAATGGTATAATCACCTACTTATGGAGGTGATATCATTTGAAACACAGCAAAAGGGAATTACGAGAAGCCGTGTCGGGATATCTCTTCGTTTTGCCGGCATTGGCGGTAATGTCTGTTTTTGTCTTTTGGCCAGTTGGCTATTCTTTTTATCTTTCATTTTTCAATTGGAATTACGCACATCTTAAAAGCCCGCAATTCATTGGTTTCGGGAATTACATTCAGCTCTTTCAATTGGATTCGCCTCCTCCATATTCATTTGTAAAAGCTTTAGCTTACAGTACAGTCTACGTAAGCACGGCAATTGTGCTTATGTACGCGTTTTTCCTTTTTTTACAGCTTTTCAAAACAGAAAAACCACGGCTTTTTGAAACCATATACGTGTTCGGTGTAACCGCTTTGAGCCTTGTTTTTATGAACATTGTCATTCAAAACTTAGATAAAGCCATGTATATTTCTATCTTTTTCTTAGTTGCGGCTTTGTTGTTGATTCTTTTTAGAAAAAGTTCTTTCGTTTCGACCATGAAGCAGCACCACTTTTGGACGTTCGTGGTATTGGTAACAACGTATCTTTTTATGAGATATACTTTTGCAAGTCCTTATGGGGTTTACCAGTGGCTTAACATTGTCAAGGACAATGGAGATTTTATAAAGGCTCTGTGGAATACGGCGTATTACGTTATTTTGTACGTACCTGCAAACATATTTTTTGCTTTACTCGTGGCTTTACTTTTAAACAGATTGAAATGGTTTAAAGCGATTTTGAGAACTTCTTACTTTATGCCATTTGTAACTTCAATAGTCGCGATAAGTTTGGTATGGCAATGGATATACAACGATCAATTTGGTCTTTTGAATTACGCGCTTTCGCTTATGGGGCTTCCACCTCAGGCGTGGCTGAAAAACGAAGTCTGGACTATTCCAACAATTGCAGTTATGTCGATATGGAAAACCATAGGCTACAATGCGATAATATTTCTTGCCGGTCTTCAGTCCATTGACAAATTTTATTACGAAGCCGCGGACATAGATGGAGCCACTAATACTCAAAAATTCTTTTACATAACGTGGCCATTACTTTCGCCAATGACCTTTTTCGTACTTATAGTATCGGTAATTGGTGCGTTTAAAGTTTTCACAGAAGTCTACGTTTTGTACCAAGGTGTACCTGGTCCGTACAACAACAGTGGATTAACCATTGTCTATTACATATTCAACGAATTTTACGGAGATCAACAGATGGGATTGGCATCAGCCGCCGCATATGTGCTCTTTGGAATAATACTGATTTTCACTTTGATCCAATTCAGGGCAAGTCGTAAAAAAGTAGAATACGCTTGAGGTGAACGAGATGAAAAAGAATGGATTTGTAGAACTGATACTTTACATAATCGCTTTTGCCGGCGCCGCTATCATGCTTATGCCTTTTGTATGGATGGTAGACACCTCTTTAAAGTTACCTGAAGAAGTTCAAGTTTGGCCTCCTTCATGGGGAACGGGTAATGCGTTGAGTACAAGATACATTCCAGCTGCGGTAGATCATTCAGCATATGTGGGCGTTAACTACGCGGCTTTGAGCCTTCAACAATTTCTTACATCTGGAAATACGAAAAAAGAGGTTTCCCCTAATCTTTTAACGGTAAAACTCGTGGGGACTCCACCCATTCGCGGAACGCTTCATGTGCTCTTAAAAGAGGGTAAAAACAATCCAAAATACGCCACTTCTGTAAACAAAGATGAATTCAAGAAAGTGATCTCTAATATCGATTCAAGAAAGTACCCATCGAAATTCGTCAGTCTTTTTGCCAAAATGAAGGAATTGGAGCCTAAGCCCACAGAATATATGAAAGAGTTTATCACGGTTTTTAAGTACGGAGATCACCCCATACTTTCAAGAGTTGAATTCGTTAACAACTTGTACCAAACTGGAAAAACAGTTCAATCTTTTATGAACAGATTTGGACCAATTTTGGCTCGTAATCCAAGATTGACGATTCAAAAGGGAGATTCCAACAAAACAATAGAAGAGAAAAAATTCCTAAAATCTTTTTTCTCCTCGGGTTCTTATTCCAAAGATGTGAACTCGTTTTTGAAAGAAACGCAGAACTTTAAAAAAGGATTGGGGACACTTTCAAACGACGAAAACAAACTCATTCAAAAATTCGACGAATTGTTTTCGAAAATAGATCTGGAAAGGATATTGAACGAAAAATTTGGAAGCATTTCACCATCGATGAGAGGAATCCTAAACGTTTACAATTCCAGGGCCGTTCAGCCTTTAAAGGAATGGATGAATCTCTTAATTTCTTTCAAAGAGCTTGATAATTTTTACAATTCCATGAGAAACGTCACGCTGAAAGATCCAGAAATAGATTTCACTTTTTTGTCTCCAAAACAAAAAGAAGAAAATCTGGAGAGCGCATTTAAAAAATCGGATTTGCCTTCTTATTACGTGAATTTAGCGGATAGGATTTTGAAAAAGCAAGGTAGTTCTAATTTCTTGAACGCGTTCATAAAATCGTTGAATTCCAATGTGAAAGACAAACTCGTTAAGATTGGTTACACTCCTCAAAAAGCGGCCTTCGTTTTTGGGAAACTTTCTTCCATAACGTCAAGTATGAAGATATTGTATTCATCTCTTTCAAATTCGCAAGCCAAAGAATTAGATTCCATGGTTGAGAAATACGCATCTGATTTTTCTACTTTGGCTCTAAAAATTAACAACGCGTTTTCATCAGAGTATCCAAATTCAACACAAGTTTTGACGGGTCAGTTGGAATCCGTGGACACTTACTTGTCAAAAAATACGGAAAACAAAGATGCAGTTGAGCAGCTTTTAAGTAAAACATGGGAAGATCAAAAGGCCATCTGGAACTTTACAAACGTGTACAATGATGTTTACTACACCATGAAAATTTTAAAGGCTCCTTCTATTGTAAAAAAAGTTGAGTACTTCCCAGCTAACGGCAAGATAAAAATTTACTTCAAAAATTTGAACAGCGTCTGGTTTTTCAATGCGAATATTCACGTAAAGGCTACCTTTTCGTTTTCTCAGATATGGGCAAATCTCTTCCAAAATTACGTGGACGCCTGGAACGCCGCTCCATTTGCCAGATACTATTTCAACACGGTGTTGGTGGCGACAATCACAACATTTTTGAACATCATCGTTGGGGTAATGGCCGCCTTTGCCTTTTCAAAACTTCACTTTAAGGGAAGAAATTTTCTCTTCATGTTGTTCCTGGCCACGATGATGATACCAGGCGAAGTGCTACTCGTTCCTAATTTCATAACCATAGTTAAATTTGGATGGTTCAACACTTACTACGCTTTAATCATACCGTGGATAGCGAGTGCGTTCGTCATATTCCTTATGAGACAAAACTTCATGAGCGTGCCAGATGAACTTTTCGATGCCGCAAAAATTGATGGCGCTTCGAAGTGGAGATTTCTCTGGACAATTCTTGTTCCACTGTCAAAACCTGTTATAATTACAGGGGCGTTGTTGAACTTTGTAGGAAGTTGGAACGCATTCCTGTGGGTTTTGATAGTAACAAACACACCTTCAATGCGTACTTTGCCTGTAGGTTTGCAGAATTTCAGCAGCAACGCGGGAACGATGTACAACCAGTTGATGGCCGCTTCCACCTTTTCAATGTTACCAATTGTCATACTGTTCCTATTCGCACAAAAGTACTTCATTCAAGGTATCGCTCGAAGTGGTCTGAAATAATTTGGGAGGTGTCCCTTTGAGAAAAATTACGTTTTTAATCGTGAGTTTTGCCTTAACGGCGTTTGTACTCAGTGGATGTTTTAACACGCAATCAGTGGTATCTTACGAATTTTATTCCCAGTCAACTCCAGCTTCCCTACTTCATGTTTACGTGAAAGTGAAAACAATAAGGGCTGGAAATCTGGAAACTGAGTACAACAAAGATGTGGATTTGGTTTCGAATCTGCCAACGCCAGTGGCCAACAACATAGGAGTAAACGTTCCATTTGACGTTGACGCCATTGAATTTTCCGTTTTGCCAACAGCAACCGTCGTGTACACGAACGGAGCGACTACCATCACGAAGGTGTTTCAAATATCAAACGCAAGCGATGTTAAAGCGTACTTTTACGATTATTCAAATCAAAGATTCGAAAAATCAGATTTTTCAATTGGCAGCGTTGGGCAAAACAAAACCATAATGGTACTGTGGAACCTTTCGGATTTCTCAACTCCGGATAATTCCAAGACATCTCTGAATGCTATCTCATTAGATAGCGATAAACTTGTAAGGTTGAAAGTCGAATACAAAGCACCAAGAAATGGAACGTACTTTGCAGAGGTTTCAGATGGAATGAACACGTTCACCTTCACCAAGAGGTGTAGAGAAGATAATTACGATTTTCAAAACGAAGCGTACACATTTGTTCTTTATCCATTTTGTGCTCCGGTTCAAGGAGGGTACAGTGCAAACGTGTCGATAAACAATGCAACTCAAACGGTAGCGTCAACTGAGATAAGTATATCCTCAAGCAATTTAAAAATCGTTTTACCGTGAAAAGAAGAGCAAAGTATTTGATTTATGTAATACTAATTGTGATAATAAGCTGGCTTATTTATTTCAACGTGGTTTCATACGCGAATTTCAAAGCGACCAATTTGAAATATCATAAAACGTTAAAGGAGTATAAGAAATTAAACGACGAATTTACCAATTTGGAAGAAGAATTAAAGGAGTTGCAAAAACAAATTGAAAATAGTGGTAACAACATCTCACAAACCAGGTCGTCAACAAGTGCTCCGGGCTTTGGAAGTGGCAAATAAGCTCGGAGTACGTTACGTTTCTAGGCGTCATCTTGTGCAAAGAGAAGATGAGGCTGTTGTGGTTGTGGAAAGTGATAAAATTTCTGCGGTAAAAGATGGAAAGCGTTTTTTCTTTCATCCGTCTCTTGCGGTGATAAGAAAATCCAACGTTGATAGCGGACAAAAAGATCATCTTCTTGAAGCACTTGATTTAAAGGGAAACGAAAGAGTTTTAGACTGTACCTTGGGATTGGGAAGTGAAGCCATACTGATGGCTCACTTTTTGCCAAATGGTATGGTGATTGGCATAGAAAAGTCGCCGCTTATAAAGCTAATTGTTGAAGAAGGTATGAAAAGAAAAGACAAACTTTACAAATGGATAGCTAAAGCCATTGAAAGAATCAAAATTGTGCAGGCCGATTACAAAGAGTTCATAAGAAAAAGTAGTGAGAAATTCGATTGTGTTTACGTTGATCCAATGTTTGAACATCCTAGCTACGATTCCTCTGCTATGAATTCAATGAGGCCTTTTACCGATAATTCAAATGTAAGCGTTGAAGATATAGAAATCATGAAAAAGATAGCAAAAAAAAGAGTTGTGGTTAAGGCAAAGTGGAACGATTCAATCTTTGATAGATACGATTTTGATAAGGTCATTGGAAGCGCCAAAAGTGGTATAGGCTACGGAGTGATAAAGATTTGAAAATTCCGATTTTCACCGGTCCGACAGGAGTTGGAAAAAGCTCTTTTGCAGTGAAATTTGCCAAAAGGGTAGACGGTGAGATAGTCTCAGTTGATTCCATGCAAATTCATAAATACATGGACATCGGAACGGCAAAGATAAAGGAAAAAGAAAAAAATGGAATACCACACTACATGTTGGATATAATAACGCCAGATGAAGAATTCGATGTGAAAAAATTCCAAAAAATGGCTTTGAAAATTGTCAATGAGATATTGAATCGTGGTAAAAGACCAATTTTAGTTGGTGGAAGCGGGCTTTACGTTGATGCGATAAAATACGGTATATTTGAAGGGCCATCGAAAAACGAAGCAATTCGTTCCTCACTTGAAAGAATAGAAGAAGAATCGCCGGGAGCGTTGAGAAAAATTCTTAAAAAAGTTGATCCGATGGCTTACAATAAGTTCAGCGAAAAAGATAAAATCCGAGCAATTAGAGCTCTGGAGATTTACATATTGACGGGTGAACCTATTTCCAAGCTTTGGAACAGGAGAAAACGTGATGATCGTTTTGTATTGTTTGTTCTCAATATAGAGAGGGAAAAGCTGTACGATAAAATAAACAAAAGAGTGGAAAAGATGTTTGAAGAAGGATTAGTTGAAGAAGTGGAGAATTTGTTGAAAATGGGATTTTCAAAAACGCTTCCTTCAATGAATTCGATAGGATACAAAGAAGTGGTAAAATACTTAAACGGAGAGATGACCTACGAAGGATGTATAGAAGAGATAAAAAAGCAGACAAGAAGGTTTGCCAAAAGGCAGATTACGTGGTTTAAAAAGTATAAAGATGCAATTTGGCTAGACCTTTCCGAGAGTGAAGAAAAATTATTTGAAGAAATCCTTAAAAAATTAAATTGGGGGGATTAAAATGAAAGAAAGACAGAATCTTCAAGATCGTCTGTTGAATTTCTTAAGAAAGAAGAGAATTGAAGCCAAGATCTATTTAGTTAACGGTTTTCAGGTAAAGGGGTTTATAAAATCATTTGATAATTACACGGTGCTGATTGAGAGTGGAAAACAACAAAATATGGTTTACAAGCATGCCATAAGCACGGTCATTCCATTGGAATACGTTAAGCTTTCTGAAATAAGTGAAGAAAACGAAGAAGGCGCCGAAACGGAGGAAAGTTGAAAAGAGCCATTCTTGTAAGCGCGATACATTCAAAAGATGAAGACGTTGAAAGAAATCTGTTAGAATTGGAAGAGCTTGCCAGATCGGCAGGTATTTTTAGTGTGGCGAAATTCTGGCAGTTCCTTGATAAGCCTCTAAACACTTACATAGGAAAAGGTAAAATTGAGAAGATATCCAAATATTTGCAGCTCTACAACGCAGACGGGATAATAGCCGATGATGAATTGAGCATCGTCCAAAAGACAAAGTTGGAAGAGTTGTTAAACGTTGAGGTACTTGACAGAACGGAAATAATATTGAAAAACTTTGCCAGAAGCGCTCGAACAAGCGAGGGAAAAGCCGAAGTAGAGCTCGCAATGCTTGAATATCGTTTATCGCATTTAAAAGGCTCCCGTTCTCACCTTTCAAGAGCAGGTGGAGGAATTGGCACTCGAGGGCCTGGTGAATCGAAATTGGAAACGGATAGAAGGGCAATTCGTGAAAGAATAAGAAATTTGAAGAAAAAAATTTCGAAACTCTCAAAAAATAGAAATTTGAAGAAAAGAAAAAGAAGCGAATCTCTTCTTCCGAAAATTTCAATAGCGGGCTACACGAATGCTGGGAAGTCGTTATTGTTAAAAAGGTTGAGTGGCTTTGACGTTAAAAGCGAAGATAAACTCTTTACCACACTGGATCCCACAACTAAAAAAATTTGGCTTGGAGAAAATGTACACGCTTTGATGTCAGATACTGTTGGCTTTATATCGAAATTGCCAACACAACTGGTAAATGCGTTTCGTTCAACTCTAGAAGAGGTTCTGGATTCAGATTTAATTTTATTGGTAGTAGACGGAAGCGATGAGGCTTTGGAGAAAAAATTCAAAATTTCTCGAAACATTCTTCAGGAAATAGGGGCAGGCTCTATTCCGTGGTTGTTAGTAATAAACAAAATAGACCTTTGTGACAAAATTTGCTTAAAAAGGTTGAGTTTAGAATATTCCAATGCGATCTTTATTTCTGCCAAAAAGAGGCTTTACCTGGAAGACTTGATAAATAAAGTAAGAGAAAAGGTTACGCATAATTACGTGGAAAAATGGGTTGAAATTTCAAATCAAAAGTGGTTTAAAATTTCAAAAACCATTGGAATGCGCGTCTTAAATGTTGAAAACATGAGTGAAAGTGTTAAAGTTCATTTGAAAATACATCCAGCCATTCTTGGGAAATTCACGGAGGAAATAGATGTTTTTTCGACGTAGGAAAAAAGGAAAAAGCACATTTCCGTTTTATATGGAAGATGAAAACATCATTTCATATGTGCAAAGTGAAAAAGGATCTCTTTTCAAATCTTACTTCAAAAAAGGATATGACTTTAGAATGAATTATGATGAAGGTGTCCCTGTCCTTTTAGACAAGGAACTTGTGGGTGATACCTTTGAAGATAGGGTCTTCATCCATGCTGAATTTGATGAAAACTACAAATTGATATCTTATAAGATAGAAAAAGGTCGTTTCTTGACCTTTGAAGAATACGAAGAACTTTTAAATTCAAAGGAGGAAAAAGAAAAGTGAAAAAACTTTTTACAAGTGAAAGCGTGACGGAAGGCCATCCAGACAAGATAGCCGATCAGATATCTGATGCGATCTTGGATGAAGCGTTGGCTCAGGATCCACAAAGTCGTGTAGCTGTAGAAACGTTCGTTTTAAGGGGAGAAGTGATGGTTGCTGGACAGATGACGACGAAAGCTTACATAGACATACCAACCATTGTTCGTCAAACTGTTCTGGACA
>WFYR01000086.1 GCA_015489955.1 Mesoaciditoga sp.
ACTTTAAAGAACAACGGTCTGGGTGTGATCATAACCGATCATTCTGTGGAAAGAATCGCTGAAGTCGTAGACGAACTTTACGTCATTCACAAAGGAAAATTGTTGGCAAAAGGCGATCCGGTAGCTGTTTTAAACGATCCGGAAGTTAAGAAACATTACCTTGGTGATTGAAAATATTCTTTAATCCTCAGAGCACTTTTTTCTCCCACTATCGATTTCAACTCATCTAACGAAGCGTTTTTTACTCTTTTAACGCTTTTAAAAGCCTGTAGAAGGGCTTTTTTCTTTTTTGGACCAATTCCTCTTATTGAATCCAACGATGAGTGTACCATCTTTTTGTCTCGTAAAAGATAATGGTACGAAGTGGCAAAACGGTGTGATTCATCTCTGACGGCTATCAATATTTTAAGTCCTTCATCATCTAAGGCAAGGTGTAGATCTTTTCTTTCATCTGGAAAAACTACTCTTTCATCCTCTTTTGCAAGACCTACGACGTTTTTAGTATCTTTACCGAATAATTTCAGCGCCTGTATAACCGCGTTTACCTGCCCTTTCCCGCCATCTATGAGCAAAAGATCTGGAAGGGGATGCTTGGTGTAGCGTCTTTTTACAACTTGCCGCATGGCTTCAAAATCATCTGGATGGGAAAAATTTGAGAGCCAGTACTTCCTGTAAGAACTTTTTTTGGGAAGTCCATTTAAAAAACTCACTACAGAAGCCACGGTCAAAGAACCAGACGTGTGAGAAATGTCTATACCTTCTATTAAAACTGGAATTTTGTCCAAATTCAAAAGCTCTTTTAATCTTTTAAGCGCCGCAATTTTTTTGGATTTTGAATTGAGGATTTCCTTTAAGTTTTTTTCCAGAGTCGATAGAATTGCGTGTTCGTATGCTTTTCTTGGCGTTCTTATTTCAGTGTTCATCGTTTTAGACCAGCTTTTCATTCCTCTAAATTCTTGAAAAACAAGTATGGTTTTGGGGATATTCTGTCCATTTCCCAAATAGTAATTTTCCAGAAAATCGGTGTAATTTCCTTCAAACTCATATTCTAACTTTGCGAGTAACATTCCCTTTCTAACTTTCAACAAAAGTGCCGTACCATTTCTCACTTCAAAAGCATCAACGTCTACAGATGGTGGTAAATCAACGCTTTGATTCGCAAGAAAATCATTTAACCTATCGTAGACGCTTTTTAACGCCTGGGCCGATTCAAACATTTGCTTTTGTGCGTACGATTCTATTTTTGATCTGAGCCACTTTTTTAAGAATTTAACATCACCCTTAAAAAATTTTTTTGCCATTTTTACACGCTCAGCGTATTCTTCTTTTGTAATTAAGCCAACACAAGGAGCAGAACACCTCTTTATATGATATTCAAAACACGGTTTTTTTACTTTTGAAAGATCCGTTTGACAGGTTCTGAGTTGCACTATAGGCTGTATGATGTTCATGAGTTCCCTTAAAAAACTCACGCTCGTAAATGGACCAATACTGTCCTTCGATTTTTTGTGTGTGATTTTCATGTACGGAAAATCTTTGCCAGCGAATTCGACATAAGGGTACACGCGCGCATCTTTTAAAAGCACGTTGTAATGGGGTTTAAAAGTGTATATCAAATTGGCTTCCGTTAAAAGTGCTTCCCTTTCGTTGTGAAGAGTTATATGCTCTATCTTATTGGCTTCCTGGACTATTCTTTTTTGCTTATCACTTGCCCTTTTGGAAAAATAGCTAAGTACACGTTTTTTTAAGTTCTTTGCTTTTCCAATGTAAATCGGCGTTTCATCTTTTTTAAAGATGTAAACGCCGGGGGATTGTGAAAGCTCTCTTGCAACTTGTAAAATTGCTGAATCGTCTTGCTTTTTATTCGTAATACCTTAGCACCTCCGCTGGTGGAAGTTTTGAAGCTCGTTGAATGGGTAAAACGGTTGCAAAAATTGATATTGCATAGAAAATCACTCCGAGCCCCAAAAGATGCATCCATGGTACGACCATATCACCCATTTTGAGAGAAGAATAAATCATAGATGAAGTTATCCATCCAGAGAAAAATCCGCTTAAAATCCCAAGAATGACAACGAAATTCGTTTCTATGAAAAAACTTGCAAACACCTTTGATCTCGTAAATCCTATGGCTTTGAGAATACCTATAGTTCTTTTTCTTTCATGTAAAGTTTTTAAAATCAATATGGCGAGCCCGACTATTCCCACAGAGAGACCGAAATAGAGGAATGAATTTATGATGTTCACAAAACTCATTATCATGTTCGCAAAAATGTCTAATATTTGCTTTGAAAAAAGCCCAATGGCAAAGCGCGTTTTTAAAAAGGCAAGGAATTTTTCAAAGTTGTTTTCTTTTTGGGTTTCTGTACTTCCAGACAATTTTACCAACAAAAATTCGTTGCCTTCAACATTTCCAAAAGCATGTTTAACGTTTTTTATACTCGTGTAAAAACCCATCGGAAAAGCCGTTAGACCTTTGTTTTCGAAATCTGCAATCACTCTAAATTTCTTTGGATTTTTTAAAGGGCCGCTTAAGAGCAAATTCATCCCCTGACTTGGAGAATTTGAAAAGTTAAACGAAAAATTCCCTTCTTTGGAAATGAGAACATCTTTTCCCACGATAGCTCTCGACAATCCAAATGCAACAACGCTATTGGGATGTGTGTCAAGATAATTCCAAAGAGATTTAAGATCTCTTATACCTTTAACGGCACTTCTAATTTTAAAATGACTCCCTAAAAGTGCTTTTTCGCTCAAAGCCACCATTTGATAAAATTGTCTCTCCGCAACTTTGTTAACTTCATATCTAACCGAAAACATAGAAGCTGTAGCGTAATAACTTATGTATTTCATGTTTTTAAGCTGCTGAGGACTCACCTTTACATTTTTGCCAGAAAGGGGTAATCCCACAGCGTCGTAACCTTGAAAAATGGTTTCTCGTCCATTTTTTACTTGAACTACTTGAGAGTATGGAACTATTGTCATCAAAGATATCACGAATATAACTATCGCGTACATCGCTATGGTCATTCCAGTTTTTCTTTTGTTTTGAGCCGTCTCTGCCATAGCCAGTTTAAAAGATGCCCTTAATTGTTTGGTGGAGAGCTTGGAAAACAATTTATCAAATATTTCTATATCGTAGGCAAGAATAAAGAGGGCAGCGATGAGAATTGAAAAGCTTTTCAAACCCAGAAACCACATTGAATTGGAACTTGCACTTTCAACGTAGGGAATGTCATTTGAAAAAAATGCAAAGATTACAACAAATAAAGCCGAAAAATTCCCGATATATCTTTTAAGGCGTCCCTTTTTGAAAAAAGATGGAAAGAACAGTACCGCTGCAACCACGCCCGTATAGAAGATAAAAGCGTCGGCGGACATGTTGCCAAAAATGCCGAGAAGTACTGAAATTGAAAAAACCGTTATGAGTGCCCACAGATTTCTTTTCCTGTTTCCAAACGTGTTATCTGGTATATCCCTAATGGCTTTCACAATGTTAAGTCTTCCTATCTTTATGGCCATGAAAAGCAGGACAAAAAGGGGTATCATTATGCCAAACGTAAAGCCGTAAACAAGCGACGAAAAGTTAATGTGCAAAACGAAAGGAGACGCTTGCATGCTGAAAAGATCACTTAACTCTTTGGTTGTGCTGGAAAAGAAGCCCGAAAATTCGTTGATCATAAACCAAGCCACTAGAATTCCCACAACCGTTCCAACGGCGGAAGCTATTAAAGAGTATATGAATCCTTCAAAGTAGAGAATGAAGCCTATCTTTTTTCTTGAAAAGCCGATGGCCCTTAAAGTGCCAAGACTGCTCTTTCTCTCATCCGCAAGCATAGTGTAAATGTTAACGATCAAAAGTGTTCCAGCCGCTATGGCAAAGCTACTTAAAAGAATGAATAATTTTCCTATCTGCTGACTTTTGACACTCTTTATTTGCTGTTCTTTTACATTTTCTATCTTTACCACGCTTCCAACCGTTTCTTTTATCGTTTTATCAACTTTTTCAGTGTACTTAACACCTTCGAGATAATTTCCCTTGTTTGAGACTAAAAGCTGATCGTAGGCACCAATGCCGAAGAAACGTTTCATTTGAGAAGGAGTTATGAAAATTGGCAACGTAAAACCATTTGTTCCTTGATACCCAAGGATACCGTCTTTTGGAACGATGGCTACAATTTTAAATGATGGTGGAACACCAAAAAAAAGTTGAATTGGATTTGAAAGCGCTTGAATAGTGTCTCCGACTTTGAGTTTCAAATAATCAGCCAATGCTTTTCCGATTACAATTTCATTGCCAGCAAGCTTTAATTTCGGGAAGAGTTTTCCCTTTCCAAACTTCTTGATTTGTGATGGTTCAACTGCTATAAAAGAAACGGTTGTTATCGCACGTGGATCGAGAGAACGCATCTTTCCATTTTTCGATGCGATCGTTTTTTTCACGGATATTGGTAAAACACCGTCTACGTAAGGAGATGAATGAAGAGAATTTATCAACTTGTTCAAGGTTTTGTCATCAAAATAAGCTGTTTTGGGTTTTACTATTTCATCAACACTTCCCAAAGTTTGTCTTATATTAGAAAACATGAAATATTGAAAAGAATCGTTTATCACAAAAGAACCCACTATAAAAGCTGTACCCGTTAAAGAGCCCGCAACGATGAGTAGCATCGACATTTTCCTACGAAAAGCGTTTCTCATGCTTATTTTGGATAAAGTTAAGTATTTGTAAGCGTAAATAAGAGTTAAAATTATTACAGCCAAAACAAAAAAGATCGATGCAATGTAAAACAAAACTCACACCTCCAACGAATTCTTGCTATGTTTCCATTTTGAATTTCTTTGAGAAAGCATCTATTATGCTTTTGGCCGTAGGCGTGGCAGCCACTCCACCCTTTCCGGTTTCACGCAAAGATTCTGGTAACATCCTTCCAACTTTGTCCATGGCGTCAATTACTTCGTCAAGCGGAACAACACTTTGAACACCAGCCATTGCCATATCGGCAAAGAGCAAAGCCAACGTGGCACCAGCTGCATTTCTTTTCACACATGGAACTTCCACGAATCCTCCCACTGGATCGCAAACAAGCCCCATCAAAGATTTCAAAGAAAGGGCAGCCGCATCTGAAACCTGTTTTGGGCTTCCGCCCATAGCGTGAACTGCTGCACCGGCAGCCATTGCAGTTCCACTTCCAATTTCAGCTTGACAGCCATGTTGAGCCCCAGAGAGTGAAGCGTGAATTGAGATGATCTTTCCAATTGCCCCAGCTACAACAAGAGCAGAAACCAATTTTTCCTCCTCTACGCCGTATTTTTTCAAAGTAAGCAAAACTCCCGGAACAACCCCACTGGCACCTCCCGTTGGGCATGCAACTATTTTTTTCATAGACGCGTTACTTTCCGCAATTGTTACGGCTATTGTCGCGGCTTGAAAAACTTTTTCGCCGCTAAAAGCAAATGGAATGTATTCCATCATTTTTTTAGCGTTGTCACCCGTTAAACCCACAAGAGTTTTAAGTGTTTTTCCCTTGTTCTTCTCATAACTTTCTTCCATGACTTTAAAAAGAAATCTCGTTTTACTAAGCACTTTTTCAGGAGAAAGTCCCGTGTCTAACATTTCCCAATGTAGAACAACTTTGTCGAGGGGCTCACCGGTCTTTTCACATATTTCTATCAGTTCTTTAAATCTGTTGACATTCATTTTTTTTATTCCTCCACAATTGCGTTAACGTACAGGGCGGAGTTGACAACATCCATATTTCTTATTCTCTCCAAAATTTCTTTTGAAATGGTACTGTCAAGTTCTATCATCGCGCTGGCCTTATGAAGATATTTACTTTCCCTTTTCAATTGCATGGTTGCTATATTCACACCGTAAAATGAAAGAACGTTTATTATTGACTCTAAAGCTCCCGGCACATCTTGATTTTCAACTATCAAAGTTGGATATTCCCCATCCAAATCACATTCTATGGAATCTATTGAAATTATCTTTATCCTTCCCGCGCCAATAGACGATCCTATTATTTCGTGCCTGACACCGCTTTTCTCAGTTACAATTTTGACGGTATTTGGATGAACATTTCCCAGATCTACAGCTTTATATTCGTATTTCAAACCGATTTTTTTTGCCACTTCATCAGCTCTGGCAACTTGAGGGTCGTCTGTTTTCAAACCACAGATTCCTCCCAGCAAAGCAAGCCACGTGCCATGCCCTATGTAAGTATCTTGAAAGGAACCATGTAGATAAAAGACAACTTCATCTGGGACGCCATCATTTAGGTTGTAAGCAAATTTTGAAATTCTCATTGCTCCCAACGTGTGAGAACTCGAAGGTCCTATCATTGCCGGACCTATTATTTCCAATATTGAGGGCATTTTATCATCTCCAGAGTTTTGTTTTCATATTATACCTTTTTTGCTTTGAAAAATTGACAATTTAAATTAAAAGTTTATGTTCATCAAGGGAGATTTTATTGCACTTTGAAGTAAACACCTATGGATGAGTGTCTGAGCACACCTCATATTTTGGATCATACTTTCATTGCTATTTTTCAAAAGAGACGTGTTAGATCTTCAAATGTTTCTCTCCTTCGTATAAGTCGAAAGTTTTTGCCATCGAAAGACACTTCCGCTGGCTTTAGGGCAAGATTGTAATTTGAAGACATGGAGTAGCCATATGCACCAACATCATGTATGACGCCTATATCCCCAGTTTCTGGTTGGGAAACTTTTCTCTTCTTCGCAAGGGTATCACCTGTTTCGCACACGCGCCCAACGATGTCGGCCGTGATCTTTTCGCCGTTTGACAAAAATTCAACATGATGATAGGCTTCATATAAAGATGGTCTTAAAAGATCTGCCATCGATGTGTCTAAAACTATGAAATTTTTGAAAGAGGTTTTCTTAACTTCCGTAACCTGCGTGATCAAAAATCCAGCCGGTGCTATGATATATCTTCCAAGTTCAAGATAGATGGGCAAATCAAATGATTTTAAAAGTGGAACGACCTCGTGTTTGTATTTTCCCAGATCCATTTCGTTTCCGTTTTTAAGGTAATCTATTCCCCATCCTCCACCTATGTTGATGAAATCCAATTTCAAATTTTGTTCTGCCACGAATTCTTTCAAAGATTCTATCGCTTCAACGAAGGGATAAACGTCTGTGATTTGAGAACCTATATGGCAATGAAGGCCAACTAATTTTAAATTTGACGGGAAAGAACGAACGACGTCTTTCGCATCTTCTAAACTGATACCAAATTTGTTTTCTTTAAGTCCAGTTGAAATGTGTGGATGAGTTTTTGCGTCAACGTTTGGATTTATTCTTAAAGCCACTCTGAGAAAAACATCCTTTGGAATCTTTTCGATTTCTTCCTTTGAGTCGACGTTTACACACGCTACATCTTCTTTTGAATAGTAGATCAATTCTTCTGTTTTCTTCCCATTTCCGTTAACTATTATTTCGTTGGGTTTGAAGCCGGCGTACTTTGCCATTTTGTATTCATTTAGCGAGACTATGTCAGCACCAAGGTGCATCTTTTTCATGAATTTGAGAATGTGAACATTTGAATTTGATTTAAGGGCAAAAAACACTTTAGGCTCCACGTCTTTTAAGGCGTATTCGACTTTTTTGATCCTTTCTTCAACTATTCTAAAATCGTAAAGATAAAGAGGCGTACCAAATTTTTTAGCCGCCTTCAGGAACAATTCGTTATCTTTCACTTATATTTGCCTTCTTTCTTCGTTAAAACTTCAAGGAAAGAGCCCCTTCTTTATTATAAACGAGGCCCTCAGTTAAAAGAAGCGATGCGGCTTTTAAAACAACTTTCCAGGATTCATGATCCCGTTTGGATCAAAGAAGGCCTTTAGTTCTTTCATGATCTCATACTGTTTTGTCTTCGTTTCTTTGAGAAGATCCTTTTTCAAAAACCCTATTCCGTGTTCACCGCTGACCGCTCCGCCAAGTTTTGCGGCTTCCATCGCGATTTTAGATAAGATCTCTTCTGAAAGCACTTTCCATTCATTCAGTTCCATTTCTTTTGGCTTCATGGGAGCGGGATGAAGGTTTCCATCCGCCGCGTGGCCGGCCACGGGTATTTGCACTTTGTATTCCCTGGATATTTTTGAAATGTAATCCATTATCTTTGGAATCTCAGAAGTCGGTAACACAACATCTCCTGTTGGTGTGTGGGGTTCAAAGGCCTTTATTCCTTCAAGCCAATTCCTTCTCATTCGCCATATCTTTTCCGAATTTGTTCTGTTGTCTGCGATAAATACATCCATTGCCCCTCCATCTATGAGAGCTTTTCCCGCCTTGGCGTAGACACTCTCAAGTTCTTCCTTGTCGGGACCTTCGTATTGGATTATCAGGTAGGAACCAGCTTTTTCTTGGAAAGGAAGTGTGATGTTGTTGTACTTTGAACCCAAAACCACCGACGTGTCATCTATGAATTCCACCGCACTTGGTAGCATTCTGCTTTCTGTGATCAGAGGACCAACGTTTGAAATTGCGGTGTAAATGTCTTTGAAAGGAACCAGCAAGTCCACCGTTTTGCCTGGAAGCGGTATAAGATTGAGGAATATCTTGGTGAAGATGCCAAGGGTCCCTTCTGAACCAACAAAAAGCCTTGTTATGTCGTAACCACTTGAATCTTTTCTTCGTTTCCCACCAAATTGCACGATCTCTCCATTTGGCAGAACGACCTCAATTCCAAGAACATGGTGTGCGGTGTTCCCGTACTTTATAACTTTGCTACCGCCCGCATTTGTGGCAACGTTTCCTCCAACAAAACTCGTTTCCACACTCATTGGATACCCAGCGTAATACAATCCATCTTCCGCCACTCTTCGGCAAAGATCGTTCGTGACAACTCCCGGTTCTACAACCGCCACAAGGTTGGTTTTATCTATTTCCAAAATCGCGTTCATTTTTTCCATCGAAATAACTATCCCACCATAAATTGGAACGGCCGCGCCTGCCAATCCGCTACCAGCACCACGTGGGGTTATCGGAATTCTTTCTTGATTCGCGAATTTCAATATTTTAGAGATCTGCTCCGCATTTTCAGGCTTTACCACCACATCTGGCATATGGGCGTAATAATCCCCTCCGCTCTCATCTCGTGAATAGTTGTCGAGAGCTTCGCGTTCTTCATAGATGACGCCATTTTCTCCAACTATTTTTCTAAGCTCCTTGACCATTCCAGGAGTTATTTTCCCAAATTCACTCATTTTCCTCACCCTTATGACCTATTTTCTTTAACAGCGCTGGTAATATTTCTAAGGCATCTCCCACAACGCCAAAATCCGCCACTTTGAAAATGGGGGCATCCGGATCTTTGTTAACGGCCACGACTATTTCAGACGAAGACATCCCTGCAATATGTTGAACTGCCCCAGAGATACCAAAAGCCATGTAAAAATGTGGACTGACGGTTTTCCCGGAAAGGCCTATTTGGTGAGAATAAGGAATCCATCCCATATCCACAGCTGGTCGAGAAGCTCCAACCGCTCCATCAAGAACTTTGGCGAGATCGTAAAGCATTTTGAAATTCTTTTCATCTTTCATGCCCTTCCCACCAGCGATTATCACATCCGCTTCTTGAAT
>WFYR01000087.1 GCA_015489955.1 Mesoaciditoga sp.
CGATAGTCATAAGTGGGACTTCAAATCTCTCAGAAGATGAGATAAAGAGAATGGTGGAAGAGGCCAAACGCTACGAAGAAGAAGACAAAAAACGCAAACAACAGGTGGAGCTTAAAAACAACGCTGACAGTCTGGCCTATCAAGTTGAAAAACTCTTGAAAGAACAAGGAGACAAGATAGATCCATCTCTGAGAAGTGAAGTGGAGTCAATGGTTAAAGATCTGAAAGACGCGATAGAACATGACGACTATGCCAGAATGAAAGTACTCGTCGATGATCTAAACAAGAAATCTCAAGAGATAGGTCAAAAGCTTTACCAGCAAGCGGCATCCAACAACACAACAGGTTCGAGTTCCACAACATCTAACAACGATACAACGGATGATGGCACGGTGAACGCGGAATATCAAGGAAAGTAATTTTGAATGAAATAGATAATAAATAATTACCAGGGGGTGATCTGTATGGCGATTGAAAAAAGAAAAGAAAGAAATGAAAATGTGATGGACATTTACACTCCTTTCAAAGAAATGCAAAGAATGATTGACAGACTTTTTGAGGAATTTCCATATGAATGGCCAACTTTTTCAAGAAGCATGGATGAATTGATAGCTCCAATGGATATATTCGAAAGCGATAAAGGCTACGAAATAGAGGCAGAAATTCCCGGCATGAACAAAGATGATATCGAAATCAGTGTAAATGACAATATTCTCACCATAAAAGGAGAAAAGACGGACGAGCGCAAGGAAGAAAAGAAAGGGGCAAGGATTCTCGAAAGAAGTTACGGTACTTTCGAAAGATCCTTCACGCTGCCTGATAACGCGGATCCTGAGAAAATCGAAGCAAAATACGAAAATGGAGTTTTGAAACTCGTTATACCAAAACGCCCTGAATCAAAATCGAAAAAGGTAAAGATAGAAGTTAAATGAAAGAATGTAAAAGTGGTTTGAAAGGGGCTTAAAGCCCCTTTCATTTTGGAGGTGAATGATGATGTTTAACTTTGACGAATACACGGAAAAGGCGTCTCAAATAATGATGGCAACACAGGATATATTGACAAGATACGGTCAGGATCAATTGAGATCGGAACATATACTGTTGGCCATTTTAGAAGATGAAGAAAATGTGGCAATAGACGTTTTGAAAGACTTAAAAGTAGACGTACTAAAACTGAAGGAAAAAAACGAAGAAGTTGTGCGGGAATACGGTGGATACAGTTCTAGCGGTGGTGCCATAAAACAAATGTACATAACGCCAGACGCAAGACACGTTTTAGAAGCGGCAAAAGCGGAAGCTTCCAGAATGGGAGACGAGAAGATAGGAACTGAGCATCTTCTTTTAGGTGCCGTAAAAACGCCAGATTCAATGGTCGCAAGGTTGCTCCAAAGATTTGGGATAGACGATGAAAAAGTTTACAATTCCGTGCTTAAAATAAGAAAGAACGGTTCCTCAAAAGAGGGAGAAAATCTCGATGCCCTTGCAAAATTCACGACTGATCTAGTTGCGGAAGCCAGGGCTGGAAAGTTAGATCCGGTTATTGGAAGGGACAAAGAAATAGAAAGAACAATTGAAATACTTGGAAGAAAGAGAAAGAATAACCCGGTTTTAATAGGAGACCCGGGTGTGGGAAAGACGGCAATAGTTGAAGGTCTGGCTCAATTGATAGCCGATGGAAAAGTTCCAAATTACATGAGAGATAAGAAAATTCTATCTTTAGACATGGGAAGACTTCTGGCCGGAACCAAATTCAGAGGAGAGTTTGAGGAAAGGTTGAAGGCTCTAATTGACGCTGTAAAAGCTTCAAATGGTGAAATAATACTGTTCATAGACGAACTTCACACAGTTGTGGGAGCTGGAAGCGTTGAAGGAAGTCTGGACGCCTCTAACATGATGAAACCCGCTTTGGCAAGAGGGGAACTTAGGTGTATAGGTGCAACCACCGTCGAGGAATACAGAAAATACATAGAAAAAGATAAAGCCCTGGCAAGAAGGTTCCAAACCGTTTACGTGAAAGAGCCATCTGAAGAGGAAAGTATAAACATCTTGAGAGGATTGAAAGAAAGATACGAAAAACATCACAATGTAAAGATAGAAGACGAAGCTTTAGTTGCTGCGGTAAAACTCTCTTCACATTACATTACAGATAGATTCTTGCCGGATAAGGCAATTGATTTAATAGACGAGGCTGCATCCAGAGTGAAATTTGAAAATTCTTTCGTTCCCGCGGAACTCGTAGAGCTTGAAAAAGAAATAAAGAACCTGGAGGAAGAGATAAACGCCGCGGCCATGGACGGAGATTACGAAAGGGCAGCGATGAAAAAAGCTGAACTTGAAAGAAAGAAAGCCGAGCTCAACGACGTAAAGAAAAAATGGGAAGAAAGAGAAAAGAAAACACCCAAGGTCGTCAACGAAGACGTCATAGCCAAAGTGGTCGAAAGGTGGACACGAATTCCCGTTAGCAAGCTTTTGGAAGATGAAAGAAAGAAACTCATGGATCTTGAAAAACTAATTCACCAAAGAATAGTCGATCAAGAAGAAGCCGTTAACGTCATAGCCGCAACTATACGTCGGGCGAGAGCCGGATTAAAAGATCCAAATAGACCGTTGGGATCGTTCATATTCGTTGGGCCTACGGGAGTTGGAAAAACAGAATTGGCAAAAGCTCTGGCAGAAGTGCTTTTTGATAGTGAAAATGCGATGATAAGGATAGACATGTCGGAATATTCTGAAAAGCACAGTGTTTCCAGACTCATAGGGGCCCCTCCCGGCTACGTGGGATACGAAGAAGGCGGACAGTTAACCGAAGCCGTAAGAAGAAGACCTTACAGCGTAATACTTTTGGATGAAATAGAAAAAGCCCATCCGGAGATTTTCAACACCCTTCTTCAAGTTCTTGAAGACGGAAGGCTAACAGATGGAAAGGGAAATACGGTCGATTTCAAAAATACAATAATAATAATGACTTCAAACGTCGGAAGCGATTACATATTGGATAAAGTTGAATCCGGAAACAAAGCGTATGTAGATGAAATACTCATGAATCAGATAAGAAAGCATTTCAAACCAGAATTTCTTAACAGGATAGACTCTATCATAGCCTTTAAGCCTTTGAAGAAAGAACATATGGAATTGATCGTTGACAAATTCATAAAGAAAGTAGAAGGAATGTTGGCTGAGAAGAATGTAAAAATCAAGATGACGCCTCAAGCGAGAAGTTTATTGGCCCAGAGAGGATACGATCCATCGTTGGGTGCTCGACCCCTGAGAAGATTGATAGAAAACGAAGTTGAAAACAAAATAGCTGATATGATAATTCAAGGTACTTTAAAAGACGGAGAGGAAGTCTTGGTAGACGTCAAGGATGGTAAAATAAACGTCGTAAAGATCCCAACGGAGGTGAAAACATGAGCGAAGAGAATTCACAACAGCAAAAAGAAGATAAAGAAGCCAGCGAAAAAAATGACGAAAAAAAGGTGCTAGATGCCAAGGAAACCGCGCTTTTCGCCTTTTCACTTTTGGAACAAAAAGCTTGGGTTTCATTGGGATTGGTAAAAGATGCGGACGGTGAATTTCACAAATCCAAAAATGACGCAAGATTCTTGATTGACTTGCTCGCAAGGATGGCAGAACATTTTGAAAAAAAAGTAGACGAAAAGATTGTAGATGAATTGAAGAACCAACTTTCGACCCTTCAATTGAATTTTGTAAACCAATTTAAGAATTAAAAAGCCCCGAAAGGGGCTTTTTAATCTTCATCATACAAAAAACATGCTACTTTGTGCCCTGGAGATACTTCTTTAAGTTGTGGCTTAAGGGTTTCACACTTTTTCTTCGCCAGCGGACAACGACTGTAAAAAGGGCATCCTTTTGGTGGATTTAAAAGAGAAGGAAGTTCTCCCACATCTTGTGGTATTTTTATCTTTTTCTTCGGATTAGGTATAGGAATAGATTGAAAAAGTAAGCGCGTGTAAGGGTGCAAAGGATGTCGAAAAATTTCGTCTGTTGTAGAGATTTCCACGATGTTTCCCAGGTACATAACGGCAATTTGATCACTTATGAATTTCACAACAGACAAATCATGGGATATAAAAAGATAGGTTAAAGAAAGTGAATTCTTCAAATTCCTTAAAAGATTCATTATCTGCGCTTGAACCGACACGTCTAAAGCAGAAGTTGGTTCATCAAGCACTATGAAATTGGGGTGTGTAATTATCGCGCGTGCCACCGCAATTCTTTGGCGTTGACCTCCAGAAAACTCATGAGGATACCTTGTCATATGCTCTGGTTTTAATCCAACGCTGGCAAGTGTTTTCATAATCAATTCTTTTTCTTCATCTTTGTATTTTGTGATCTTGAATATGCGCAATGGCCTTTTAAGCGTATCGTATATCGTCATTCTGGGATTCAACGAAGAGTAGGGATCTTGGAATATGATTTGAACGTTCCTTCTAAACGGTTTAAATTCATTTTCCTTCATGTGAGTTATATCTTTTCCTTCTATAACTATTTTTCCACCTGAAGGTTCTATAAGTTTAACTATCATCCTCCCAGTTGTGGTTTTTCCACATCCGGACTCCCCAACCAGTCCAAGCGTTTTACCTTTGTCTATTTCAAAGGATACATTTTCAACCGCTGTTATTTCCGCTTTTCTTCCGGTCGCTCCTTTAAGGACTTTGAATTTTTTTGTAAGATTCTTAACTTCTACAAACATCATTTCAACCCCCATACGGATTAAAACAAGCCAGTTTGTGCCCAGGATCGTCTTTTATCTCTTCAAGCGTTGGTATTTCAACATCACACTTACCTCTTGTCGCTCTTCCACATCTTGGATGAAAACGACACCCTTGAGGAGGATATATGAGATTTGGTACAACGCCGGGTATAACGTTCAATTTTTCGGTTTTCTCTTCCAATGGTGGTATTGCCTTGAGTAATCCCTTCGTATAAGGGTGCATTCCTCTTTCAAAAATTTGCTCTGCGCTCCCATATTCCACTATGTTGCCAGCGTACATCACGGCTATGCTGTCACAATTTTGAGCAACAACTCCTAAATCATGTGTAATAAGCAAAACACTCATGTTATATTCTTCTTGCATTCTCTTCAAAAGTTTTAAAATTTGGGCTTGCACGGTAACATCTAAAGCCGTTGTTGGCTCATCCGCAATTAAAAGTGAAGGCTCACATGAAAGTGCCATGGCAATCATAACCCGTTGTCTCATACCTCCTGAAAGTTCATGAGGATATTTCTTCAACACAAGCTTTGGATCAGGCATTTTCACTTTTTCAAGTGCTTCTATGCTTTTCAATCTGGCATCTTTTTTGGAAAATCCATGCGCTCTGAGAATATCAAGCATCTGTTCTTCTATCGTAAAAACGGGATTAAGAGATGTCATTGGCTCCTGAAAGATCATGGCGATTTCATTTCCCCTTATTTTCCTCATTTCGTCTTTTTTCACCTTTAAAAGATCTTTTTCTTTAAAGATGATTTCTCCTCCCAAGATCCTTCCTGGAGGCTGAGGAATTAATCCCATCACGGCATAGGCAGACACGGACTTTCCAGAACCGGTTTCTCCAACTATTCCAAGTGTTTCATTTTTTCTAAGATCGTAATTCACGTTTTCTATAGCTTTAACTTCTCCTTCTTCCGTATCAAAATGTATTTTTAGATTTCTAACGGAAAGTATGACTTCATCGTTCAATCCGCATCACCTATCCTTCAATTTGGGGTTCAAAGCGTCGTTTAAACCGTCTCCAAAATAGTTGAATCCCATCGTAACCAAGAAAACTGCAAGTCCTGGAAATATGCCAAGATACGGCGCGACTTGAATGTAAGTCATGGCCAAACTCAGATCAGATCCCCACTCCGGCGTGGGAGGTTGAACGCCAAGGCCTAAGAATCCCAAACCAGCTATGCTCAAAATCGCTGTGGCCATTCTCAACGTGGCTTGAATTATTATTGGCGCAATAGAATTTGGTAAAATGTACCTCATCAGAATAGACCATTTTCCTTCTCCAATGGAACGTGCAGCTTCAACGTATTCATTTGCCTTTACCGATACAACAGTCCCCCTTGAAACACGGGCGAATTGAGGAATGGAGTAGACTGCTATCGCTATGGCGATGTTAACCATACCCGGCCCCAAAATGGCGATTATGGCTATCGCTAAAAGGATAGTTGGAAATGCCAAAAAGACATCAAACGTCCTCATTATTATCTCGTCCAACGCGCCTCCAAAGTAACCAGCGATCGCTCCCAAGATCGTTCCTATGATAACAGACACCAAGACCGCAACGAATGATATTCCCAGCGAAATCCTGGCACCGTATATAACCCTGCTTAACACATCCCTACCATATATATCCGTTCCAAAAGGGTGAGCCCACGTTGGTCCTTGCAAACTCACCGTGTAATCTTGAGCGGTTGGACTGTAAGGAGAAATCCATGGGGCGAATATTGCTATGCCCACAAAGGCCAAGACGATGTAAGTCCCAAATAAAGCCATCTTATTCTTTCTTATTCTTCTCATAATGGTGAAAAACGATTCTGCTCTTCTTGTCGTTTCCATATTTTCACCTTACCTTCGTCTTATCCTGGGATCTAAAAACGCGTAAGTGATATCCACAAGTAAATTAACCAAAACGAACGTAAGGGCTATCAACATGATACCAACTTGAACTACCGGATAGTCTCTGGCAAATATCGAATCTACGATAAACCTTCCCAAACCAGGCCAACCAAAAACACTTTCCGTCAAAACCGCTCCCCCAAGCATATACCCAAATTGCAACCCAATAACGGTTACAACCGGAATGAGAGCGTTTTTAAGGGTGTACTTGTAAATGATTTTTCTTTGAGGAATGCCAAATGCGTCGGCAGTCCTTATAAAATCTTGGTTCATAACTTGAAGCATGCTCGCCCTTGTCATTCTGGCGATGATCGCAGATGTTGCCATTCCCAATGTTATGGATGGAAGTATTATGTGTTGAATTCCACCCTTTCCTGCGGCTGGTAACCAGCCTAATATAAGCGCGAATACTATTATCAACAAGATGCCGAGCCAAAAAACTGGCATGGAGATACCAAAAAGCGAAAATCCCATTACCAGATTGTCAAGCCATGAATTGTGTTTAACAGCCGCTACAATGCCAAAGCCCAACCCCAAAAAAGCCGATATTACGATGCTTACCAACGACAACTCGAGTGTGTTGAGAAATCTTGGATATATTTCTTTCAATACAGGGCGCTGAGTTTTTATTGATTTCAAACTCCCATCCATTACCCCTTTCATAAAAAGTACGTACTGAACGGGTAAAGACTTGTCTAAACCAAATTCAACTCTTATACTTTGAATTTCTTGATAAGTTGCGTCTTGCCCAGCCATAATACGAGCTGGATCGCCAGGGATGAGATGCATCATCAAAAAAGAGAGTATTGAGACACCTATGAATATGGGTATGAGTAAAAGCAATCTCCTGAGGATAAAATTGCTCAACAAATCACCTCCAACTTTTAAGGGATTTTTAAAGCCGTGGGATGTAGAATTTTCTACATCCCACGAAATGAAAACAACTTTACGTTACACGCTTATTTGGCAATCCAGGCGTTATTCGCTAAAACTATTTCCACGGGTAGTATTTGCACGCCGTGAACGTCTTTTCTTGTGGCTACCGCCTGCTGAAGGTTGTAAAGAAAGA
>WFYR01000088.1 GCA_015489955.1 Mesoaciditoga sp.
GCAGCCCCACGGGGAATCGAACCCCGGTTTCCTGGCTGAGAACCAGGCGGACTAACCACTATCCGATGGGGCCGCTAATATGATATCATACTTATGTGTTTCTTTCAAAGAAAACACATCTTAAATTGAGGTTACACATAGAAGCGTTAAAGGAGGGAAAAGTATGAAAAGGTCAGTTGCGCTTTTTCTAATTTTGACGGTGATCGGTATTTTCGTTTTGGCAGATACGCCTGTTAAAGATATAATAATTACCCCTGTAAAACCATCTCCATTAAAGGTTCAAATCTGGATGGATCGTTCAACTGGGGCAACCTATTACCCAGGAGACGATGTTAGAATTTATTTCAAAACTTCCAAAAACGCATACGTGATCATATACGATTTCGCAACCGATGGTAGTGTGAGAGTACTTTTCCCAAATTTCTTCCAAAGAAATAATTACGTGAGGGGCGGTGTGGTTTACACCATTCCAAATCCAGCTTACAATTATTCTTTAACCGTTACTGGTCCAAATGGAAGAGAATTCTTAGAAGCCGTTGCGAGTCTTTCTCCGAGCGCGCTTCCAAATGTACCGCTTGCAGGGGCAAATCCATTTTTGGAATACAAAGATGGACAACAATACATGCGGAAAATGAAATTAGAGCTTATGAAAGAATCTATAGCCGTTGCAACAACCTACTTTTATGTTGGATACGTTCCTCAAATGGGAACTGTGAATTTTACCTCCAGCCCGATGGGAGTTTCACTTTACGTTGATGGAACGTACGAGGGCGAAACTCCTAAAACTTTGCAACTTCCCGCTGGAAATCACTTTGCGACGTTTGTTTACCAAGGAAGGAGCTTAGCAAAATCATTCACAGTTCAACCAGGACAATATTCAACGGTGAATGGTGTCATTTCCATAATGCCCGTCCAACCTCTAAGCGTTAAAGTAAACGTCAACACTTATCCGTCTGGTGCCTTGGTTTTTGTAGATGGAAAGATGTTAGGAATAAGTCCTTGCGCTCTTAAACTGGCAGCTGGCACATATGAATTTACAATAGTGAAGCCAGACTACAAAACGATTGTGCGTACAGTTACGATTAAGAACGATATCAATCTGAACTTTCAACTTAACAAAATAGAAAGTTACACTTCTTTTTAAAATTGAAAGCCTTAAAGGAGGAAGCAAATATGAGAGATTACAAAGACATTCCTTTGTGGAAAGACGTAAGCGAGGAGCAGTGGAACGATTGGAAGTGGCAAATTTCTCACAGAATAATGGATGCCGACACGCTTTCAAAGGTGATACCGCTTGACGAGAATGAAAAAAACGCGATAACTACCAGTCTTGAACATTTACGAATGGCCATCACGCCTTACTATGCTTCGTTGATAGATCCAAACGATCCTGAAGATCCAATAAGAAAGCAAGCCGTTCCCACAATGAATGAACTTTACGTTGCGCCAAATGAAAGCACGGATCCTCTCTTTGAAGACGTGGATTCTCTCGTTTACGGATTGACTCATCGTTATCCCGACAGGGTATTGGCACTTGTCACCGATCAATGTTCCATGTATTGCAGGCATTGTACACGACGAAGAAAAGCTGGGGAAACTGACATGCCAATGCCCATGAGTAAAATAGACAAAATGGTTGAATACGTTGCGGCTCACGAAGAAATAAGGGACGTTTTGATATCCGGTGGAGATCCTTTTACACTTTCCACTGAAAGATTGGAAGCCATAATAAAGAAATTCAGGGCAATTCCACACGTGGAAATAGTGAGAATAGGCACAAGAACGCCAGTTGTTATGCCACAGAGAATAACAGACGAACTTGTCAACATGTTGCGAAAATATCATCCCATATGGGTTAACACGCATTTTAACCATCCAAATGAAATAACGCCGGAATCTGAAAAGGCTCTCGCGAAAATGGCGGACGCCGGCATCCCTCTGGGAAATCAATCGGTGTTATTGAGAGGGGTAAACGATTGCCCACAGGTTATGAAAAAGCTTGTACACCTTTTGGTGAAAAACCGTGTGAGGCCTTATTACATATATCAATGCGATCTGTCTAAGGGGCTTTCTCATTTCAGAACATCAGTTGCGCGTGGTATAGAGATAATAGAATACCTTAGAGGCCATACCTCTGGTTTTGCCGTTCCAACGTATGTGATAGACGCTCCTGGTGGAGGTGGAAAGATTCCGGTGAATCCACAGTATCTCGTTTCGATGGGGGCGAATAAGGTTGTATTAAGAAACTACGAAGGAGGTATCTTCATTTACGAAGAACCGGATGACTACAAGCCAAAATGCAAAGAAGATTACATTCCAAAAAAAGAACAAAGCAATACTGGAGTGGCCGGACTTTTAAGTGGAAATTACGCCTTTATGATTCCGTGGGGAAATGACAGAAAGAAGAGAATAAAGAAGTGGAGAGAAGAGCACAAGAAATCTCAGAAAGACAACTCCTTGAACAAGTAAAGCGTTACCGTCGGATATCTGTTGTTGGTCTTGCAAAGAATGTTGGAAAGACCACGGTTGTTAATTTTTTATTACGCAGGCTTTCACAAGCCTGCGTAATAACTGTTGGTGTAGATGGGGAAAGAGAAGACAAGATATTTAAAAACACGAAGCCACCTGTTTTTTTGCCAAAAGGAAACCTTGCCGTTGTACCTTCAACAGAAGTGCCGGTGGGAACGAAGATATTGGAAACTTTTGAAACGCCGTCCACGCCTCTTTCGCTTGTTAAAGCGCTTATGGATGTGGAAGTTCATACGGTAAAAATCGGAAGTTACGAAGAAACTCTAAATGTGATGGAAAGAATAAAAAAGCATGCCAGAGAGTTTATAATTGACGGGGCGTTGGCAAGAATGGGTTCGATCTCGATTTCAAACGCTGTTATTCTTATAAGCGGAGCCGAAATTGGTAAAAGCGTTGAAGAAGTGGTAGATAAAACGGTCAAAGTTGTAAGTAAAATTCTCACCCCTCGCGCGCCGAAATACGTGATCGAAATTGCCAACAAAATGCCGAAAATGCCATTTGCAATCAAAAATGACAAAATAGTAAAAATCAATGCCAATGGCGTGGCTGGTTACGATGAAGAGATAGTGAAAATAGCACAAGGCGCGCAATATCTTTACCTCCCAGGTGCGGTAACTGACGAGATCGCGTCACGTGTAGAATGTCCAATTGTAGTTCCAAGCCCGGATAAGATTTTTTCTGATGCTGGAAATTTTCTTTCAATAAAAGAAACGAAACTTTTGGCGGTGGCTCTCAATCACAGTTCAGTACGGGGATATGAAGTAAATCCTGAAGAGCTCATTCTTGAGCTCAAGAAACGCTTAAATGATGGTATAATCGTCTTTGATGTGCTTTACGATCACGAATGAGGGAGGTTCCAAAGCATGGAATTTACCGTAAAAAAGAGCGAAATGTCTTTTCATTTGGATTCGCTTTCAAGGGCCGTTGCTTCAAGGCCAATAAAGCCAGTTCTTAACGGAGTGCTTTTCGAATTGGATGATGGTTTAACCATGACCGCAACAGATATGGAATTCACGGTTAGATCGAAAATACCAAACGTGAAGGGAGAAGGAGCCTTTGTAGTGAACGCCAAAACGGTGTACGAAATAGTTAAAAGCCTCCCCTCCGAGGAAGTGAAATTTTCAACGAACGGGGATAAATTGGAAATTTTATCTGAAAAGAGCAAGTTTACCATATTCACCCAGGACGCTCAGGATTTCCCGGAAGTGAACTTTCCAGTCGATGGTGCCGTTTACGAAATGGATAGGGTGAAATTGGCTGAAATGATAGACAGGGTTTCGTTTAGCGCGGCTTCAGATGAAAATATGAGAAACTTAAATGGTGTTTACTTTGAAATGGAAAATGGCGTGTTTAGAACGGTTGCCGTGGATGGTTTTAGAATGGCATTGGCCGAAGAAAAGATAGAAAGTCAGGGGAATTTGAGTTTTCTCATTTCTTTAAAGGCCGTTAAAGAGCTTTCGAGGTTGCTAAGCGTTTCCAACATGGATAAGTTGATAATGCGTTTTGAAAACAGGCAGGTAGCCTTTGAAGTTGGAAACACGACTTTAGTTTGCAAAGTTGTGGACGCTGAATTCCCGAATTACAAGCGCGTTATACCCGAAGAATTCAAGACAAGAATAATCGTTGATAGAAACGCTCTGCGTGGCGCCGTTAAAAGGGCAAGCATAGTAACGAGAAGTGGTACAGAAGCCGTGAAATTCATAACCGACAGCGATTCTTTGAAGATATCGTCTAAAAGCGCTGGCCTTGGGGAAGCGGAAGAAACGTTAGACGTTCAAATGGAAGGTGAACCCCTGACGCTGGCTTTCAATCCAGCATTTGTTTTGGACGCGTTGAATCATACCAATGAAGAAAAAGTGCAATTGAATTTTGTCGATGAAAATAAACCTTTGATGGTGGATACGCCAGATCTGGAGGGGTATTTCTTCATAGTCATGCCGGTGAGAATATAATGAGAGCGGGAATAGGCTACGACGTTCACAGGTTGACAGAGGGGAGAAAACTCGTTTTGGGTGGCGTGGAGATCCCTTACGTTAAGGGTTTGGCTGCCCATTCAGACGGTGACGTTATAGCCCACGCGATAGGCGACGCGATTTTAGGGGCAAGTGGCTTAGGAGATCTGGGTGTTTATTTTCCTCCAAACGACCCACGTTACGAAGGTATATCTTCTATGATCATATTAAAAGAGATAAAGGAAATGGTGGAAAAGAGGAATTTTAAAATAGATTACATAGACGTTATGCTCGTTCTGGAAGAACCAAAAGTTTCTTCTTACATCTCACAAATGAAATCGCGAATAGCTGAAGCGCTTGACCTTGATGTAACAAGGATAAGCGTGAAAGCAACGACAAACGAAGGATTGGGCTTTGTTGGAAGAAAAGAAGGCGTTGGTGCGATGGCGGTATGTTTGCTAAAAGAGCCGGCTATGTAGGAGAGTAGATGAATTTTCTTTCAAACATAACAATTGGTCAATACGTGCCAAAGGAATCTTTTCTTCACGCTCTTGACCCTCGAAGCAAAATAATTTTTAACGTGATGATGATCACGGTGATCTTTTTAGTTACCGATTTATGGCAATACGCTTTGATAACAGCGGTAACAGTTGTTTTGATGATTGTAAGCAAGATCTCTTTCGTTTACTATATGAAAGGTTTGAAGGCTTTATGGCTTCTAATAGCTTTAACGGCTGTTTTTCAAGTGTTTTCTGGAGGAGGAAATGTTGTTTGGTCTTTCTGGGTTTTTAAAATAACGAATGTGGCCATTTACAACACGGTTTTCATAACTTTGCGCCTTGTTCTCATAATCCTTATAGCGTCCACTTTAACGCTTACAACTTCGCCAATACAGCTGGCAGATGGCCTTGAATCGTTGATGAACACCGTACGCATTCCAAAAGAATGGTCGCACGATTTTTCCATGATGATAAGTATAGCCTTCAGGTTTATACCCGTTCTGGCTGTTGAAGCGGATCACGTTATAAAAGCCCAACTTTCAAGGGGAGCGAAGTTCGACAGGGGAAATTTCATTCAAAGGATGAAAAACATCGTGCCGCTTCTTATACCTTTATTTGTCGGGGCCATAAGGATGGCTGAAGAGCTGGCACTTGCGATGGAAGCAAGATGCTATAGGGGCGTTGAAGGGCGAACTAAGTACAGACAGTTGGTCTTCAAAAAAAAGGACTACGCCTTTACGATTTTGAGTTTTGCCCTCATTTCAATAGCTTTCATACATTTTTGAACTTTGGAGGTAAGAGTGAACGTAGAAGTGCTTTCAATTCCATGTGAACACGTTAAAAAAGATTCGTACGATTTGGTGATCGTCATAGATACTTTGAGGGCGGGCACTACAATTGCTAAAGCCTTGTCTAACGGTGCGAGCGCGGTTTATCCAGCTGGCAGCGTTGAGGAAGCTGTGAATTTAAAGAAAAAAATACCCTTTTCTTTGTTGGCAGGCGAAAGAAAGTCCTTTAAAATAGATGGTTTTGATCTGGGAAATTCTCCGTTAGAATTCAACGAAAAAGTGGTTAAAGGAAAAAACATGATTTTAACGACGTCAAACGGCACACAAGCGGTTAACAAGTTCAAAGCGTACGGTCCTTTGGTTTCAATGGCGCTTTCAAATGTGAAAAGCGTCGCTGAATTTTCAAAATCATGTGAAAATGTTTTGGTCGTTTGTTCGGGAAGCCATTCAGAAGTCGCGTTAGAGGATCTTTACACGGCTGGTAAATACATATCTTATTTAGATCTTCCAGCTTTAAATGATAATGGAATAGTGGCAAAAAGCATTTCCAGTGAAAAAGAGATAAAAATTTTGAAGATGTCCCATCATGGTAGGTATTTAAGTCAGCACGGAATGGAAATGGATCTGTACGAAGCCATAAAAGAAACAAAAGTCGTGCCAAATTTGAAAAAAGACCCATTTGGGATTGACTTTTTTGGAATTTAGACTTAACTTCAGTATGAATCCGCATTTTAGATAAAACGGAAAGGTGGTGAAGGTGGTAATTTCTCTTTAAGAGATTTTTGCCACAAGAACCTTGAAAAACGCGAAGATGTACATTTTTTTGATCACATTGACGTTTTTTTTCTCACTGTCTGTGGCCTTCGCCGATCCAATAATAGGCGGTTTTTCAATCGACACTCCAATTTTAAATCTTGCCAGCCAACCTTACACGCTTTACTATTACCCGGGCTTTTCTTACGAAAGCGGTTATTCCACTACCGGTCAATGGACAGCGGGCGTCGGCTTTACATTTAGCGTGCCATGGATGAACTTTTCTCAAATTCCTTTGAAAAAAGACGAAATTCCAATTGCTTTAGCTTTGGCAAAAGTCGAAAGTGGCTTTCAAAATTATTCAAGAAGTCGGGTTGGAGCCGAAGGCCTAATGCAGTTTATGCCTCGGACAGCCTCAGAATACAACGTTCAAAACCCGTTTAACCCTTATCAAAGTGTTCAAGGTGCGGTTAATTACATTTCCAAATACGAAGCGAGATTTTCTTCATTAAAGCTCGCATTCGCGGCTTACAATGCCGGTCCAACGACCGTATTGAAGTACAAAGGCGTTCCACCGTACGCTGAAACTCAAAATTACGTTAAAAAGGTTATGAAATACGTCAATCAATACACCACAACTCCTTCTTATCCGGAGATATACGCGAGAATGGGTATTTTCGCCGAGTACAAATCGCCCAAAAAGATAATAGTTGGGGCTTCTTACCCGCTTCCACCGGGACAGGTGGACATTTGCCCGGAAATCACGTTCAATTCAACTAAAGTATCACTTTCATGGATATGGAGGATAAATTCCAAACACTTTAAAATGGCTTTTAGGCATGAAAGCGGTTACGATGAGTTTGAAATGTCGTCTAAATTTGGTCCCTTGACGGCAATAGTTGGCATGTACAAAAGCGGCGTGGCGGCATCTGGAATATTTGAAGTGTGGAATGCGAAACTTTTTGGTTCCGTTTCCGCGTCCAGTGACGTGAGGTATGGAATGGCCGTTAAGCTGTTCAACTCGTACGTTGAAGTCTGGAAAGAAAAAGACGCTTACGCCTTTTCTTTAAACGGGAGATGGTAAGGTGAAATTCGAGATGTCTCAAGAAGAGATAAACGAACTCATCGGTGAAAAATTTGGCGCCAGCGTCAAGGTGAAGGACGGCAAGCTTGACGTTTCTGCCATGATGGGAACCGTTAAGTTCGCGCTTTTCGCGCCAGAAGTTCCTCTGGATTTTTCAAAAGAAGTGAAATTCGATGTCTCCATGAGCTTAACGGTTAGAATGTTTCTTGGAAGGATAAGGCAAGAGTTGAAAAAAAGAAAGCTTGACGAGGCGATAACGATAACGCCAGATTCTCTTGTTTTAAACATTGGAAAAATTGATAACACTTTTTTTAGATGGCTGAAAAACAAAAGCTTAAAGGAAATAGAGTTTGAAGATGGAATGATTCATTTGAAGATAGAGTGAATTTTTCCTTATTTTGCTTGACTGGCAAATTCTTTTAAGGTATAATTTACGGCAAGCGAGCCGAGGTGGTGGAATTGGCAGACACGCAAGATTCAGGTTCTTGTGAGCGACTAAAAGCTCGTGCGGGTTCAAGTCCCGCCCTCGGCACCAATTGTGTTGTTATCCTCTTTAATTCTTCTCTTGACAGTACTTGAAATCAAGTATATAATAACTAATCAGACTTCTTGTTTGATGTGGAAGGAGGGATCGTGGGAGAGAAGTGGATTACAATCTAACCAAGGGGGTTAGTTTTTTGCTGTACAAAATTGAAGATAAAAGCAAGAACATTTTGAAGGGAGGTGCTTTCCTGCAGCCATGTGTTATGGTTGACAGGAGGACGCATGAGTAAAAAGGTAATAGGTTTAGCAGTAACAGTAGCATTGTTGATGGTCGTCCTTTCTGGCTGTTTCCTCTTGCCCAAGCCAGCGTTGCCGCCACAAGTGGTTAAAGTGGTAGCGCCAGCAAACGGTCAGAATATCGTAGTGGCGCCAAATGAAACAGGAAGTATAAAAGTAGAGGCTTACGTTAAAGCTCAAAGCCCAATTAATGCTGTGTATTTTTCATTGTACAAAGATGGTGCATTGAGCGTTCCACAGCAAACGGCGAATGGCCCTTATCAGACAACGGAGGGAACATTCACTTACACTTTCACTGGGCTTGAAGCGGGAAGCTACACATTAAATGTGCAAGCTTATACAAAAAATGTAAGACCAGCGGTGGCAAATTCAAAGTTTGAAATTTCCCATTCATATTTACCGCCAAAGATAAGCAAATTAACGGTAAAACCGAACTACATGGATGGAAAACATTACGTAACTGGTAGCCCAATTCAATTCAGCGTAGAAGTTACTAATCCTAACAACACGGGCACTCCAGTTGTTGTAGCTGAAGTTAATGGAAACCCTGCTCAGGAAGTCTCGTTCAACAACAACGTGGCAACTTTCAAGTACACACCAAGTGTTGCTGGCTCCTACACGTTTGGAATAACGGCCAAATTGCCAAATGCGACGCCAACAGCGGCCACATCGATAGTAGAAGACGTCGATTGGATGCCAAGCGTTAGCAATCTTAAGCTTAAAATAAGCGAAAAAGATTCTGAAGATTACGCTGTGGCGCTTTCTTCTACTGCCGTGAGTTTTTCTTATGAAGCTACGAATGTTAAAGCCACTGTAAGCGTTAACGGCGGTGTAGTCGCTGACAAAAACTACACGCCTGGTGAAGCGATAAGCGGTATTAAAGCTGATCAATGGAACGAAGTTAAAATTAGCTTTGTGGATAAATGGGGAAATCCTTTGCCTTCTTACACGAAGCTTTTCCATGTGCTTGGAACTCAAAAAACCAATCCGAAGGATACACCATACGTTTTCTTAATAGACAGACAAGGACACATAGTTAACAACACAAACGACTGGATCGTGAAGAACGCAGGAGATGAAATTCACCTTTACGGTTACATCCTTAAAGGAAAGAACGATATTAACAATTATAATATCACAGAAAGCTACTATACAGATGAAAATCTCACTTCAAAGTCGACGAGTGGAATAGTTTTAGCAAATGATAATGTAAAGAGCTCCGATCTGGTAAATAACAAAATTCCGATCGTTGACCTTGTTGCTTACCTTTTCGATGAAAGTAGCACCAATAACGCGTACGTTAAGTTTAATGTCAATGTCAATGGGGCTGCCGTCGCATTCTTGAGATACAAGGTTTTGCCTGTTTTTTCACCTATAAAACTGAGCATTGAACCAAATGGAAACACGTACGAAGGCGTGCCAGAAAATCTAACCGTTACAGTTGAATCAAGCCAACCATTGTTAAGTCTTTCTTTAGATAGACCTGTTAAAATTTCAGAAGCGTCTGATACATCATTCATCGGATACTCAGCTACTCCGGCTTATTATAATGGAGAGACTGACACCAATGTCATTGATTTCTCCCATACCTTGATAGCTTCTGTTGATACCGTAAGAACAAGTGGAATAGCCGCTTACGGGACTTTGAACAGGCCGTTCCAATTCAAAGTTGCATTCTACGGGCCATCTGGAACTTATCAAATAGGTGCAAAAGTTGAAGCTCTAGCTGATCAGGTTAGTACGGCAGTTACAACTTACAAAGTTCAGGCTGATACGGGCGCTCCAACCATAAAGATCACCCCTGCCGGTTCTTACGCGATGGTGAATATGAATGGCGCTGAAATACCGGCTTATTATGGAAATATTTCAGTTACCGCAACGATCACGGACGATCATGCGATATATTGGGGTGGACTTGCATTTGAGAATGTTAACAATGGTAAACCAGCAGTTTTCATGACTTATCCCAATGATTCTAATATAAGCAATTACGGTCAAATGGCTACATCTTTAACCGCTCTGGTTCCATTTAACAACGGCGATGGAAAATATACAGTTTACGCGGTTGCATCAGATAAACACTTCGATCCAACCAAATATTTGAATGGCAATGAAACACGTTCGGCCAGTCTCACGTTGTTCTACGATCACACCGCACCAACGGCAAGTTTGATTGGTGGGAAATATGATATAGACGCAACGAGTGAATATTACTCATTCACAATTGAAGCGACGGATGGTAATGGTGTTGGAATTGCCGATACCGCTTACGTTACACTCACACCTTTGAACGGTGGAAATGCAACGACACTTACAGCCAACCTTGTTTCTCAAGGTTCAAACTATTACAAAGTATTCGTCAATACTGATTCCTTGCCAAATGCGAGATACAGCATGTCTGTTACCGTTATGGACAAACTTTACAATTTGATACCGTCAAGCGCAACGAGCGTTCGTGAAGAACATGAATCTACTATCGATACTGGATACGTAACGGTTCATCATATCTATCCAGATGTTTCTATAGCCGATGAAGATGGCAATGCATTAAGTGCTGCAACTGCCACAACAATAAACAACGATGTGTTCAGGATTAACATAAACGACGCTCAATTCCCATGGGATTGGATAGATCCAAGCAACTTCAAGAATTTTGTAAACATAACGTTGGTAGGACCAACACAATCGTTTGAACCGGTTACAAAATTGATGGCAAAGCATCATACGCCAGGAGCGACATTTGGTTACCTTGAAGTTGAAGTGCCAGAAATTTACTTGAATTCTTCTGAGAACTCTAGTACTCCAGCAACCGTTACAATGCAAGTTGATGTTTACGATAGCACACAACCAGACAAAGCTCTCTTTGGAAGGGCGACTGCAAAATTCGTGCCCGCGGAACCGTTGTTTACAGCAACACCAAAGGTCACATTGAATGGTGCAGACGTTAACTTTGGTTCTTCCACGCCAGTTGTGGCAACAGAACCAACATCAGAATTCAACATTGAAGTTACGTTGAGTGGATTGGCTCAAAAATCTGGAATGGGAGTAACATTCTACGCTAACGGTGAAAAAGTTGGAAGCGCTCCAGCGTCTGATGGCACGTACCAGCTCAGTATTCCTGTACAACCTGATTGGAATACGATAACCCTTACAGCCGTTTACGCAGCAACGGATACGGTTACCTATTCAACCAGAAGACCAAAAGCGTTGGCAAGCATCAATTACTACACTTATTCTTACACGTATCACATAGGAACATTTACCGTTCTTGGAGATACAATAGAGCCAACAGCAACGATCACGGCAAATGGAATAGATGTTACAGATGTTTCTACAATAGTTAAAGCCAACAAAGTTGATCTGAGTTACGGTATAAACGGTGTGGCATTCTACAGACATGATGAATTGGCAAAATACTACAACGATTTGTTGAAAAACACGACGATAAACGGTGTTGTTACCCTTAAAACCGCGAATGGACAAACAACATTTGCAACCGCGACGCTTGGCGCAACCGATTTGCTGGCCGCTACAACAGCTGATTTTGTGAAAGGTTCACCATATGCTGTTCTTAGCCAGAAGCTTTCTGAAGCCACAGAAGCCGGTATTTACAACATAAGCTTTACGGCAAGTGATCTATTTAGAAATAAAGTCACAACAACAAATGCAACGGTAGTCGTTGACCTTAGCGCTCCTGTTATCAATTACGCAACGGCCGATGTTGTTGCACCTGAAAATGTGCCAAGCATTTCAAACAATGACGCGTTGACATTTGGCGTAAAAGATGATACCGGCGTTGCCGTAGTTGAAGCATCCATTACAAACTTGATTTACAACGTTCATAAAGATCAACAGCTCACTTTGAGCGAAAACGGAATAGGCGCGTTTAGTGCGACCGTAAGTGGAACGGTTGAACTTCCAACATACGTTGGTGCCGAATTCCAGAACATGCCTTATGTCTTAACGATAAACGCGCAAGACATCGCGGGACGTAGCGCAACATCTGTGAGCAGACTCTTCGTTACGAACGTTGATCATAATCC
>WFYR01000089.1 GCA_015489955.1 Mesoaciditoga sp.
CTTATATGCAAGTCAATACATTTATCTCTCAAAAGTTTAAATGGGTAATCTAAATTCTCTCCAAGAGTAAAGTTATCTGGCTCAAAAATTCTATTTCTTGAAAATATTTCTTCATAAAAATCCCATACTCCTATATAAATAGACATCTCACTCCTTTCTTTCAACACTCCTTCAAATACCATCTTACTGCCCTTTTAAGTCCTTCATCAAAATCCGTACGTGCTTTAAAACCAAACTCTTTTTCTGCTTTCGTCGTATCAAGCATTCTTCTTGGTTGGCCATTTGGCTTTGTCGTATCCCAAGTGATTTTTCCATCGTAGCCTACTATCTTTTTTATCTTTTCTGCCAATTCTTTTATGGATATTTCAAATCCCGCTCCTAAATTCACAGGATCTGGTTTGTCGTATTTTTCAGTTGCCATTACTATTCCTTCAGCTGCGTCTTCAACGTAAAGAAACTCTCTTGTGGGGCTTCCGTCTCCCCATAATATTACCTCATCTTTTTTGTTTTCTTTAGCTTCCACAAATTTTCTTATCATTGCAGGTATCACATGTGAGCTTTCCAAGTCAAAATTATCTCCCGGACCGTAAAGGTTTACAGGCAATAAATATATTCCATTGAAATTGTATTCTTGTCTATACGCTTGAAGTTGAACTAACAGCATTTTCTTGGCAAGTCCATAAGGGGCATTTGTCTCCTCTGGGTACCCATTCCATAAATCTTCTTCTTTAAATGGAACTGGCGTGTACTTTGGATAGGCGCATATCGTTCCTATTTGAACGAATTTTTCTACATTTCTTTTTCTTGCTTCTTCTATGAGATGTATTCCCATAACAGCGTTATCATAGAAAAATTTCCCTGGATGTGCCCTGTTCGCTCCTATTCCTCCTACAACTGCTGCAAGATGTATGACAACATCTGGTTTGAAGTCATCGTACATCCTTTTTATGGCTTCAACATCGGTGAGATCATATTCTGAATGCTTTGGAACGAATATGTTTTCACAACCATGTTCTTTCAATTTGTTAACCACGTTTTTCCCTAAAAACCCAGTTCCACCTGTAACTACAATTCTTTTTTGAGAAAGGTCCATTTCATGCCTCCTTGATGACTTTAAGTAAATCACTTACGATCCTTTTATCGTTTGTTTCCGTTCTAGATGGTTTTTTAATTCCTTTGAAATCCAAGCTTTTTAAATCTTCAAATTGAACACTCTTTATACCGTATTCCTCTTTGAGAAATTTTTGCGTGTTCACGTCTTCTGGAATATTTTTTCTTTCAATGACAACCGTTGGTTTGCCCATCGTGATGCATTCACTAACGGTTGACCATCCTGATTTTATCACACAAATATCGGAAGCGTACACGTAATTTTGAGATTCCAAATAGTTCTTGGGAATAACAAATACATTTGGGTATTTCTCTGGAAAACTACTGGGAACTACAAACGCATATTTTTGATTTGCTTTTATCATTTCATCTAAATCGTTTTCCATTGAAACTGACATTCCAATTCCTAAGTAGACTACTTTTTGGTATCCTTTAGAAGATATATTCTTTCTTATCATCTTAGAGTCAATCTCGCTCGGCTTTCTTGCAATCCATCCTCGCTTTACAAATTTTCCATAATTCTTTCCTGAATAACCGGCAAGCTGTATCGAATACTTTGCTTTTGAATACATTTCATCTAATTTTTCAACAGTTGGTTCATTTTTAAGAATGCCTTTATACATTTCATACCATGTGAAATTGGAAAGGAGTATACTTGGAATTTCCAATTTGTTTGCAACTTCAAAGGCATGTGGTACAACGTCTGAAATAATGAGATCATGGCTTTTTAAATCCTTTGATTCTTTTTTGATAGTCCACTCAACATTGTTTATGTAATTTAAGAGCTCTTTTTTCATTTCATTTAGATTTGGCTCATCGAAATTGTTTAATCTCAATCCAATATCTAACGACGATTCGTAGAAAGATGTTCTATTTTTATAGTGGCTAAGAGATTCTTTTAAGAATTCTTTTGTTCTTCCAGATGTTATAAAGGTAATCCGCAATTCTTCGCTTTCTTTTAATAACTCCCTTACCACCGCAATTGTTCTGGTCGCATGTCCAAGGCCATGGTTGGTAACGTAGTACGCTATCTTAGCCATTGAATTTCTTTTTGTGTATTTCGTATTTTGCGAGCTTTAGATCATGCCTTGTCATGATCTTCACGAGTTCTTCAAATTCTACTTTTGGTTCCCATCCAAGCGTTTTTCTTGCTTTTGTGGAATCACCCAATAGGAAATTGACTTCTGTTGGTCTGAAATAACGTGGATCCACTTCTACAACAACATCTCCAACTCTTACTTTTGAATCAACTATGTTTTCATTAATAGAATTCACAATTCCTTTTTCTTCTATTCCTTCACCTTGCCATTTTATTTCTATTCCAACTTCACCGAACGCTTTTTCACAGAATTCTCTCACGCTATGAGCTTTCCCAGTGGCTATAACAAAGTCGTTAGGCTTGTCTTGTTGAAGTATTCTCCACATAGCTTCAACGTAATCGGGAGCGTATCCCCAATCTCGTTTTGAATCGAGATTGCCGAGGTACAATTTATCTTGAAGTCCTAATGCGATTCTTGCAGCTGCTCTTGTTATTTTCCTAGTTACAAATGTTTCTCCCCTTCTTTCCGATTCATGGTTGAAGAGTATTCCGTTGCAGGCGAATATGTTGTAAGCTTCACGATAATTAACTACTATCCAATACGCGTAAAGCTTCGCGGCCGCATACGGGCTCCTTGGATAAAATGGAGTTGTTTCTTTTTGAGGTATCTCTTGTACTTTTCCAAATAGTTCACTTGTCGATGCCTGATAGAATTTTGTTTTGTTTTGAAGATTTAATATCCTTATCGCTTCAAGTAATTTTAAAGTGCCAACGCCAACTGTTTCTGCCGTGTATTCTGGAGTTTCAAACGAAACCAAAACATGGCTTTGAGCCGCAAGATTGTATATCTCATCTGGCTGTATTTCCTGAAGAATGCGAATGAGATTGGTTGAATCTGTCATATCTCCATAGTGGAGGAATAAATTCACGTTTCTTTCGTGAGGATCTTTGTAAAGATGATCTATTCTTTTGGTATTGAAACTTGAAGAACGGCGAATAAGTCCATGAACTTCATATCCCTTGCTAAGCAACAATTCGGCAAGATATGAACCATCTTGACCTGTGATGCCTGTTATTAAAGCTGCTTTGTTCATTCGCATCCTCCTACTTCCCTGGATTTTATAAATATTC
>WFYR01000090.1 GCA_015489955.1 Mesoaciditoga sp.
AAGAAGCCTTTTGAAGCTGGAGATTACGTTTTCGTTCCTCCGAACGAAAAACACCAATTTGCAAACGATGGTGATGACGTTTTGGAATTCATCTGTGTGATCCCAAAGTATGGAAATTGATGAGCTAAGATCCAGACTTGAAAAAGAAATAAGAAAGCGGCGCGTCTTTCCCCACTATATTTACATAGCGGAGAGTTTGGGCTGCCTAAAAATGAAGGGAGTTTTTTCGAAGAATTTCTCAGAAATTCCCTCTTCTTTTTTGGACTTCGCGAAGATATATTACAGAATTTACCGCGAAATGCCAGCAATTGAATTCACAAATGTTAAAGAAAGGCAATACGTTGAATTATTCAAGGATAAAAAGCGCGTTTTGAAAGTGCCATACGCGGACGCTTTGGATGAGGTAAAACTCGCCTTTAAAGTGGTAAGCACTTTTGGGGTTTTCAAAGACATTTTAGACGCTGTTGAAGGATTTTCAATACTTGAAAATATTTCTTACCTCATAACAGATGCTTTGCAAAGTGAAGATATCAACAGAATGCTTTATTTGCTGATGAAAGCTTTAACGGCGAGATATGGCTTTGCGTTTGACAGAGCATTCTTCTTCGAAAAGAATGAAAATTACTTTGTTGGAAAAAAGGCAATGGGAGCTTTCAATGAAAAAGAGTCAAATCTTATTTGTTCGCAAGATTACGATGAATACTCGTTAGAAGATTTTGCGAGACGAATTTCTGATGAACTTCCACAGTCAAAATTGCAAAAGTACGTTTCTTCGATAAAATTTCATATTTCTTCGAACGAAGGAAAGTTTTTAGACGTGAACGATTTAAAAGTTGTCCCAATTGATGAAGTGCCTTCTACCATAAAAGAGGCTTTGATGATTGAAAGCGATATCGTGTTGGTACCAGTTTCTACAGGGTACGGGAACAACATGCTTTTTATCTTGGACAACAAATTCACTAAGAGGAATTTTTCTGAAATCATCATCCCACTTTTAAAGCAGTTTAGAAGGCAAATGGAATTGCTTCTGGAAGATTTTCAACTGAAGGAACGTTTGAAAGAATTGGTGTACAACGATGAGCTGACAGGCGTGAAAAACAGAAGGGTAATAAAGAAATTTGAAAGGCAAAAAGGCGTTTTGGTAATGGTGGACCTGGATAAATTCAAGTACGTAAACGATACTTTTGGCCATGAAGCCGGTGATAGGCTCTTGAAGAAATTCACATCGTTAGCTGGCGAAATTTTAAGATCGCAAGACACTGTTTTAAGGTACGGTGGAGACGAGTTCCTGCTCGTTTTGAAAGATGCAAGTATTGAACAGGCAAAAAGAGCTATAGAGCGCTTAAGGGTGCATTTGTTGAGCAACTCAATAAGCTTTTCTGCTGGCATAGCCAGATTGCGACCATCTATTGAAGAAAGCATAAGGCTTGCGGATATGGCGATGTACGAAGCGAAAAGAAACGGAAGTGGCATATGTATAGCAAAGGAGGAGGAAGCAAATTGAATTTGCAAGAAGTTTTGAAAAAAGTCAAAGAGTACGAATATGTTGACATGAAGATTTACGACGTGAACGGAACTTTAAGGCACGTTAGCCTTCCAAGCGCAAACGTCACGGAAGACACATTTAAAAAGGGCGTTGGTTTTGACGCTTCAAATTTCGGTTACGCTCACACGTCGTTCAGCGATATGGTTGCCATACCAGACCTTGATACCATGTTTGATGAGCCATTCGCCGACGAAGAAACGGTTTCTTTTATTTGCGATGTGTGGCTTCCCGACCGTTCAAAACCTTTTAGCTGGTACCCGAGGAACGTTTTGAATAAGGCATTGGAATACGTACAAGAGATAGGCATAGCCACTAACATGATCGTGGCTCCGGAAATGGAATTCAACCTTTTTGATTCGGTAACCCATGAAATTTCTCCAAGAAGCGTGTCGTTCAATGTGGAAAGTGAAGAGATCAGCTGGCCTTTGGCTCAGGAGCCAATGATCGGAGCGGATAGAGGCTATCACAGAACGCCGCCATTTGATTCAAAGTACGATGTTAGGAATGATATGGTTTCCATTCTCACCGATTTGGGAATGAACGTGAAGTATCATCATCACGAAGTCGGAGCGTCGCAGTACGAAATAGAGTTCAACCTTTCTGGTGTCAAATTGGCTGCTGATTGGATTCCAATTCTTAAGTACGTTGTGAGAAATGTAGCAAATGATAATGGCTTTGTTGCTTCGTTTCTTCCAAAGCCAATGGAAGGGTACGCTGGCAACGGAATGCACGTGCATCAAATGCTTGTTAACGGTAAGAGGAATATATTCGACGATCCGGCGGGACTTTATTCGTTGTCAGATGTTGCGCTTTCGTACATCGCTGGCATTTTAAAACACGCGCCCGCCCTTTTGGCAATTACCAATCCGTCCACCAACTCTTACCGCAGACTTGTTCCGGGTTTTGAAGCGCCGACGAAACCTATTTTTGCTTTGGGAAACAGAAATGCGGCGATTAGAATACCTGCCTACGTTGCCTCCAAAGACGTGAGAAGGATCGAATTCAGAACTCCAGATGCGACCTCCAATTCCCATTTCACAATGGCTGCCATGCTGTTAGCTGGTGTTGATGGGATAAAGAGAAAACTAGATCCGACAAAAGAGGGATTTGGACCATTTGAAGGAGATGAAGTTCCAGCTGATGTTAAAGATCTTCCGGCTTCTTTGAACGAAGCGCTAGACGAATTGGAAAAAGATCACGATTTTCTTCTTCCAGCATTCGATGAAGATTTTCTTTTGATGTGGATAGAAAAGAAAAGAAGAGAGGCAAGTAGCATTTCGCGAGTGCCACATCCAATGGAATACGAGCTCTACTTTGGGATTTAATAATATATTCTGCTTAACTTGAAAACATCTGCAAGAAATTCTTGCAGATGTTTTTTATGCGCAAGTGAATTCATGGAGAAACTGTATAAAAGGCAATTTTTTGAAGTGCAACCAGAATCTCTTTAGATTTTTAAAGTTCTATCAATTCTCCAGTTGGGTTTAGAATAAAATATAGTCATGCAGAAACGAAGTTTATATCTACAAAAACATCGCAATTTGTCATTGCAACAGCTTTTTCACTTCGTCTAAGGTTATGTCGAAAATGTGGTCTACGATGTATTCGAGAGTTTCCGTCTCGGCTTTTTTGACTTTTTCTTTCATATCTTTTGTGTATTTTTCCTTAAATTTCGCTAGCAGCAATTTTGAAACATCATTCCTTAAAGCTTCTAATTTTCCCTGCTGGAGCCCCTGTTGAAGCCCCTGTTGAAGCCCCCGCTCGAGCCCCTGTTGAAGCCCCTGCTGGAGTCCCTGCTCAATCGCTTCTTTTCTTTCTTTTTCAAAGATATCCACATCGAACATTTTTTTCATCCTCCTTTTCAGAAGATTTATCATTTTTTCATCGTAAACGGTTCTTGCCATTACCAACGTGGCCGTTATTACGTCATCTTTCAAATCTCTATCGATTTCCATTTTGGCCTCTTCATCCACCAATTCGACTATTTTTTCTTTGTTTGTGTTCTTCATCAAAGGCATCAGTACCATTTCTATGTAATTGCCCTTACCGTTCTTTATCTTTTCAATAACTTTTTCGGCATTCATTTCATAAACTTTTATCGTTTTTGGCTTGAATAGAACACACTCACTTTCAATTTTCTGTTCACCTATTTTAGCCTTTCCGAGATAGATAATGTATGTGGTTACCGGCATATGGAATTGCCTCATTAAAAGCACGTTGTAAGCCAAAAATCTGTAAAGTGTATCGTTCGCCATGTTTTGTTGGAATTCAACGTGAATAATTTCAGGCGTGTCTGTTTCCAATACAAAGTCTGCGTGAAGGTCTGCCATGCGGATGTCTTTTAGCTCTTCTGAGAGATATTGGACGCCGTTTGAACGTATTCCAAGAAAATCTGTTATTTGGTTTAGGGAAATGTGTGAGAGATATTTCATGATGACATCTTTTTCTGCCATAAACAGCCC
>WFYR01000091.1 GCA_015489955.1 Mesoaciditoga sp.
GACAATCTGGCGTGGATGCCATTTGCCATGACGCACACCGTTTTCGCGAACGGATTTGCCATTCCTTTGGCTATAACTTCAGCGAGAATCGCTTTCAATTTTCCATTTGCCCTTCCAAATTTTCTCATTTTCGTTTTGCTGATAATCTGGTGGGCAAGCGTGCTTTTTCATTTTTTCACAAGTGAGTCTTTTGTGTTTTCGTACCTTGGTGGTATAGAGCGTCAAATGGGAATGATGTTCCGTTTTACCATTCCCGTATATCTTTTTGCTTCTTGGCAAATTTTCAAGTTCATCTCCCCCACTTTTTTGTTTGTCGTTTTCGTTGTAGGTGGCATTGTTGAAACGGCAGTGGTAACTTTGCAGTTTTTGGATGAAGAAAAGTACATAAAGTTTCCGTTTTCCTATTTAAAATCCATAGGTTTTAGAAGGTACACCGGCACCATTTCGAATCCCATACCAGTTGCGAATTTTCTTTTGACGGTACTGCCATTAACACTGGCGCTTTACAAACCAAATTACCAATTTATATTCTTCGTCATATCTTACCTTGTGATAAGTTGGGGACTCACATTATCTCATGGAAGAGGCTCGTATTTAGCGACTGGGTTGATGACTTTGCTGGAGATAATCTATTTCTTGTTGACGCCGATGTCCATATACATGGTGGCTATAGCCATCGCTACTGTGGTTTTTCCGCCGATTTATTACCTCTTTACCCCCCAAGGAAGGGTTACCAAAAACAAGTTAAAAGATGTTGTAGATTTTGCGAAGCGGAAAGTTTTTAAATCGAAGGTTGCTTCGAAATCAAATGAAGAAGGTGGGGAAGAGCGTAAGCCGGAATCTTCAAACGTCAACAGGGCATTTCTATGGAGAGAAGCCAGGAGGGCTTTCAAGGAATCGCCTCTTCTTGGATATGGAATCTCCAACATAGCGAGGGCGTTGAGAAGGAAGTTTTCACGAAAATCCGCGAGTTACTTCATGACGCAAGTGGCAGACAGAGCGCACAACCATTATCTTGATTTGTTGGTAGAAGGAGGAATAACCCACTTGTTGATTTATCTCGCTTTGGTGAGCGTGGCGATTTATTCTTCCATTATAAGCGGAATGCCGTGGATCGCTATAGCGATTGCAGGTTATTCGTTTGATTTGCTTTTTTCTTTCCCTCTTCAAATAAATTATCTTGTTTTGATGACAATCGTTTCCATCTCAATGGGAATGAACACTACTTTTAAGCCGTTTATTGGATATGTCCTTTTGGCATCGATCATCGTGTATCTTTTAGATCTTTACTTTTCATCTCGCGACAATTTGGCCATGAGATACGTTCAGCTTTCATCTTCTGCGAGAGGTCAAGGAGATATAAAAGTTGCCATAGATTCGGCGCTTTCGGCTTTAAAAACGGCTCCGTTTGAACAGAGGCTTTTTACTCAAGCGTCCAATTTGCTGAAAGAGCTTTCCGCAACTGGAAAGCTTAAGCTTGAAGATCTTTACGCTTTCAGAATATGGTTCAACGCTTCGAAGGAATTCATCATCAAAACGTGTGAAGCGCCTGACGTTCCATTTTCTACAATGGCAATGGTGTACGCTGTGGTTTTCGGAGCTACAAAAGATAAAAATTATGGAAATGAATGCTGGTCTTTGATTAAAAATTCTCTTAAGATGAATCCTTCTTCTTTGGAAGCCCGAAGGGCACTTTTCACGTTGCTCAACGTTTTAGCGAACATACATTTACAAAACAAAGAAAACAGACAGGCATTGATGAATTTCAAACAGGCTGAAGCGGTGCTAAACGGGATAATAGAAGATTTTCTCAATGCGCCTGGTGCAAATTACGATTTAGAGAACACTTTCTGGCAGGCTTATTTTGATATTCTTAAAAAACTTGAGATGTACGACAAGCTTCAAAAGTATTTTGATATTTACAAAAAACGCTTCGAAGCTGTCCTTTTCACTTACGATATTTTCACAAAGATCTCCAAAGTTTTCAACACACCAGTCGCATGGACAGTTATCAACACTCAAGGAACGAGGTTTTTGTATCCTGTTAACACCGTTTTAGGACCGTTGGCAAAAAGAGTTTGGAAGTTTTCACATGGAAGAAGCGCGGAGCTTTATTTAACGGTTGGAAAGGATGCAAAAGTTTCTGAAGATTCGCTGAGACCGTTCATAGAAGAGTTTAAAAAACAGAAATGGTGGACGTACTGGAAAGATGAAGGCTTTATCGGTTAAGAAAGCGTGAGTAATTCTTCATTTTTCACATTTTTGAGGGAGGTTGCGCAAATGGAAAAAGAGATCACTTTGCAGCTCATACGTGTTACGGAAGCTGCGGCGTTGAACGCGAGCAAGTATTTAGGGCTTGGAAACAAAGAGCTGGTCGATCAAGCGGCGGTCGATGCGATGCGCGGAATGCTGGAATTGGTAGATGTTAAAGGAAAAGTTGTGATTGGGGAGGGCGAAAAGGACAAGGCGCCGATGCTTTACATAGGCGAAGAGGTTGGAAATTGGTCTGAAAACTCGCCAGAGATGGATATAGCCGTGGACCCAATAGATGGAACGCGCCTCGTGGCCAATGGCCTTCCAAACGCGATAGCCGTCATGGCGGCGGCGGAAAAAGGAAAGCTCGCTTCTTTGCCAACTTTTTACTGTGAAAAGCTCGCCTGTGGTCCAGAGTTAAAGGGAAAGCTTGACATAAACGCGAGCGTGCGTGAAAATTTGAAGATCGCGGCGGCGGTTCTTGGATTGGATGTAAACGAATTGACCGTCGTTATTTTAAACAGACCGAGGCATGAAAGGCTTATAGATGAGATCAGGCAAGTTGGGGCCCGCATAAAACTTATAAGCGATGGAGACATAGCGGCTGCCATAGCGAGCGCGATGCCGGAAAGCGGCGTTAACCTTTACATGGGCATAGGCGGCTCTCCAGAAGCCGTTTTGGCCGCGGCCGCCCTTCGATCCCTTGGGGGAGAGATACAGATAAAATTGCACCCAACGGATGAAGAAAAGGAGAAATTTGAAAATCTTGACGTTGAAAAAGTGTATTTCACTGAAGATCTGGCCGGAGGCGAAAACGTTATATTCTCCGCGACTGGCGTTACGGATGGCGATCTTTTGAAGGGCGTGAGGTATTCGAGAAATTACGCCATAACTTACACCATCGCCATGAGATCTAAAAGCCATACCATAAGGAAAGTGGAGGCTTTTCACGATCTGAATTACAAAACTATAGCGCTGAAAAGCGCGGGTATAAACGTTAAAATTGAAAGGTGAAAGGGGATTTTCATGGATTTTGGGATAAAAGGCAAACGTGCCCTCATAGGTGGAGGCACGCGTGGAATAGGAAGGGCCGTGGCGGAAGTTCTGGCGGCAGAAGGAGTGAATTTGGAAATAGTGGCAAGGCACAAAAGCGAAAAAGTTGCCGATGAGATCGCAAACACATTCAGCGTAAAAGCGCGCGGCCACAACGCTGATCTTTCAAATGCCAGGGATGTCGAAGCTTTAAAAAAAGAAATAGAAGGTGTGGACATTCTATTCATAAATACAGGTGGACCAAAACCAGGCGAAATTGAAGATTTGAACGATGAAGACTGGCTGAACGCCTGCTCTTTAACTTTGATGAGCGCGGTTCGCTTGATAAATGCCTTTTTAGATCAAATGATGAAAAAAGGATGGGGAAGGGTGATCGCGTCCACCTCTATTTCGGTTTTCGAACCGATTCCACGCCTTCTCCTTTCAAATTCCATTCGAATGTCAGTTGAAGGCCTTTTGAAGAGTTTGTCTATGGAGCACGCTTCGTCTGGCGTGACTTTTAACTGTGTCGCTCCTGGATACACTTTAACCGAGAGGGTTAAGCAGTTGTTTGAAGATACGGCGAAAACGCAAAACGCTTCATTTGAAGAAGTTGAAAAAAGGATAGCGGAGAAAACGGACGTGAAGAGGTTGGCTAAACCCGAAGAAATTGCGAACGCCGTGGTGTTTTTGGCTTCTCAAAAGGCGAGTTACATCACCGGTGTGACGCTCAGGGTAGACGGCGGGTACGTTAAATCAATGTAACAGGGCGCGCAAAGATTGTGACATTGAAAAGCTGACCATTTAGGTTATAATATAGCGATGGTTGTTAAGTAAAGTTTTGAGGTGATGAAATGTTAGATCTTTCCACAAAGAGCGCGTACGCTACCAGAGCGGTTTACGAATTGGCAAGAGCGTGGAATAAGGGAATAAAAAAGATGACTTTGAAGGAAATAGTACAAAAGCAAGACGTGCCGGCCGACTACATGGAAAAATTGCTTTTCAATTTGAAAAAGGTTGGCATCGTTAAAACCATCCGTGGCAAAAACGGTGGATACGCGTTGGTTAAAGAGCCTTCTGAAATACGAATTTCAGATGTAGTTTTGGCGTTGGAAAATCCCATAAAACGGCTTAATTGTCTTCACGCGAGTAAGGATAACAGATGTGAGGCCTTCGATGATTGCACTATAAAGTACGTGTGGGAAGAAGCTTACAGTGCCATGGTTAAAGCGTTTTCAAAGTACACTTTTCAAGATCTTGTAGAAATGGAGAAGAAAACGACCAAGATATGAAGAGCATGTTTTTAGATAGAGGCAAAGACTTCTTTGAAATTCTTTCCTTTGAAAAAGAGAAATGGCCTGATTTTTACTTTGAATACGTTAAAAACGCTCCAGCCGCTTTTTCGCTTTACCACAAAAAAATGGGGCTAAATGAAGAAAAAATACGCGATCGCTTGCTTTCTTTTGAGAGAAGATTTTTGGATAGGTGCTACCAATCCATCTCTGAATTGGCACCATATGAGTACGAAACTGCGAGAAAAGTAGTTCAATTGTCGAAGGAAAAGAACTTAGACCTTTCAAGGATAAGAATTTACGTTGTCGGCGCTTTGAATTTCGATTCCGCTTACAAATTGGACGAAAATAGGATTTTTGTAGACATTTTATCCCTTTTTGAAAGGGGATTTTCTGAGCTTCCTGAGCTTGTTATCGGGAAATTTGAATGAGTGAATTTTCTTTGAATTCAAGGAGGTAGAAAAAATGGCAGAAGAAATGAAGAAGTACGTGTGCACTTTGTGTGGTTACATTTACGATCCGGAAAAAGGAGATCCGGATAACGGTATCGAACCCGGAACGCCATTTTCAAAGTTGCCAGACGATTGGGTTTGCCCCGACTGCGGAGCTCCAAAAGACGCTTTTGAAGTGATGGAATAAACAACAACTCCGCCTTAAGGCGGAGTTGTTCGTTGGCAAGGCGCTTTTTACGCCATTCCACTTACCAAAAAACCTGCCAAATTTCCGAGGAGCGAAAAGATGTACAACGTTGCGCTTTTCGTGATGATAGAAGTTAGAGCCGCGTTAGATGCCATCATCATGGGAATGTCTCCCACGTTGCTTAATATGTAACGCGCGAGCCAGAAGTACACAACCGTCGCGATGACGGCGCCTTCCAGATTGGCGAAAAATCCTATTTTAAAATCTTCAACTGCAATTACCACGGAAAAGCCCAACACGACCACGAGCAAATACAACGCCCACATTGGTAGAAATGAAAAGGGATTGAGCAAAAAAGACAGTTCGCTTAAAAGAAATGGTATTGAAAACACCAACGACCATACGCTTAGGGAAACGA
>WFYR01000092.1 GCA_015489955.1 Mesoaciditoga sp.
AGGTACCATGGAAAGTGCGAAAAACTCCATGGCCATACTTACAAACTACGTGTCACTTTGAAAGGAAAACAAAATGAAGATGGTATGATTTACGATTTCGTGGAGTTGAAGAGAATCGTGAGCGAACGCGTGATTTCAAAGCTCGATCACTCTTACATAAACGATCTTATCGAACAGCCCACTGCTGAAAATATAGCTATCTGGATATGGAATCAGATCTTTGACGTTTTAAATGGAGAGAATCACAAGCTTTACGAAGTTAAAGTATGGGAAACGGAAAGCTCTTTCGTGACGTACAGGGGGAATGATGAAGAAGAATAAAATCTTTAAATATGTTTTCATCTTTTCACTTATCCTTTTTTTGGCGTTTGGGGGAGTAGCGTTAGCTTTAAATGCAAAAAGTGTAAGCATTCGGCTTTCAATTTCAAGTTTGCCCAATTCTCAAGAGTTGTTGAAAGAAATTCAGAAATTTTCCCCTTCTCCAACTTCGAATTGGTCTTCGATGTGTGTGAAAAAGGTGTTTTTCAGGAAAAGTGATATTCCAGATGTTGCGATTTTAACATTTGAAAACGAAGAAGGAAATCCGTACGTTTCTTTTCACGTTTTAAGATTTGTTAACGGTAAATGGAAAGTTGCTTTCACAAGAGGAAAAGATTTCATGTACTTTGAAGGATTAAAGATTGGCAAAGCGTTGAAAAACGGCACTCAACAGGTAATCGTGTACTGCCATGAAGGAAGCGGGAACTATCTGTATTACTTCATGGTTGGGCAGGTAAAAGATAAGTTGGGAGTTTTGCTTTCGGATATGGAAGATGGCACCGAAGATAACGATGTCTGGCCAAATGGACAGATATATTTCTATAATGGAGGAGTTCTCATAAGCGCTGGGAGTCAGGGAACTTTGTTCGAGTGGAATGGAAAGAAGTTCACAAAAAGGAATTACATCTTAAGACCTAATCTTGAAAATTTGAAAAGAGGCGATGTGGTGATAGCATATAAATTTCTCGATGACGGTGATTTTTCAGCCATCCCCGTTCCATCTTACGGGACATTCGGCGGAGGACAAGCTCTTTGGTCACTTAACGGCGTGCCATTTGAAAGTAATACCGTCTTGAAGATAAAAGTCGGGGACAGAATATATCTTGATAGGCAGAATTTCAACGATGCTGTAGAGTACCTTTATTGGGACAGCAAATACTTCAAATTCGATTTTCTTCACAGATGTTTGATAGCTTTAAAAGCGGGAAAGACGGATATAGAAATCGGCAACAGGTACACGACGTTCGCTTCCATTGATTACGTGGTAGACATAGAAAAGTAAGTGTTTCCAACTCATAAAGCGAGTAGAATAATCGGGCCGTTAGGCCCGATTTTCATTTTCATCTCATCGCAACTTTTATTTCGCTCATTCCTTCTTTGAAATAAGCGTGCGGCATGTCTGGTGTGTTGTGCGCCATCCCAACTTCTCCATGCCTATCTACTATTATTATTCCTGCTTCCGTTCCAACGGTGTTGTTGAGATAATTCAAAACGGCTTCAGCGGCGTGTGGAGCGTCCAGGCCCATTCCAAGGAAATCCGCCGCAACTTTTGTTATGAGAACTCTCATCATTCCTTCTCCAAGACCGGTAGAAGAAGCGGCTCCAAATGGGGTGGCATACGTTCCGGCGCCTGGAATAGGTGTGTCCCCAACTCTTCCTAAAAGTTTCAAGAAAACTCCTCCCGTGGATGTTGCCGCCGCGCATTCGCCATGCGAATCGACTGCGACTGCGCCAACCGTCCCGTGTAGGAATTCGGGATGTTCCTGGAAAAGCTTTCTCAATTTTGGCCAGTCTTTGTAGTCACCATTTATGAACTGCTTTCTGTACTTTTCCCATTGTTCTTTGCGCTTTTGAGTGATTGGATCGTGATATTCAAATCCCATGAGTTTCGCAAAATCGTTGGCACCGTTTCCAGCCAAAAGCACGTGATCCGTTTTTTCCATAACCTTTTTCGCCAGACTTATAGGATGCCGTATGTTCTTCACTCCCGCGACCGCTCCAAAGTCCAGATTGGGTCCGTAAGCTATTGCCGCGTCCATTTCCACTTCTCCATCAAAGGTTAAAACGGAACCCGTTCCGGCGTTGAAAAGCGGATCGTCTTCCAAAACGTTCACCGTGGCTTCAACCGCGTCAAGCGCTCTTCCACCGTTTTTAAGCACTTCCAATCCAGCTTCAACGGCTTTTTTCATTCCGTTTTCCACTTCTTTTGGATCTTTTTCCCTTACCTTTCCCGCACCACCATGTGCTATTATGGCGTACATTTTCGTGCTCCCTCCTTCTAAAATTCAGCTTTTTTTATTTCGCATGCTTCTTTCTAAAGCTATATCGTCCATGATCTTTTGCTCTTCTCTCTGAGCTTCAAGATCGTGAGAGTTCTTTTGCAGCTCTTTCAGTCTTTCCAGAGCTTTTCTTTCCTGGTAAAGTGTTTTGTAACGTTCACGCAGTTCGTCCAGCCGTTTTTCAAGCTTTACCAACTCGCTAATTTTTTCTTTTCTCAAATGATACAGGGACTGTACGTAACGCATCCATTCAAGTATGCGCTCTACGCCTTCGATTCCTTCATCCATCTTATTCTGGGCCATGGAAATTTCTTTTTCCAGATTTTCGATTTCCCCTTTAACACCTTCAATTGTCCCGTTTAACTTTGACATTTCAAGTTTTAACAGCTCGAGCGATGAATTTTTTATGTCGAGCAATTTTTGAAGGCTGAATTTGAATTTTTTCAAATCACGCCTCTTTCAAAATTTTTACCATCTTTGAAAGCATTTTTGGAGAGGTTGCCAGAATGCTTTTTGAGTAGACGGTAAATTCGTCAGAAAGTAGATCTACCACCACTCCTCCCGCTTCTTGCACAATCAGGGAACCGGCAGCCATGTCCCACGGTTTAAGCTCGTATTCCCAGAAACCATCTATTCTGCCACTTGCGACGTAACACAGATCGAGAACGGCGCTCCCAAATATTCTCAAAGCCCTCACCTTGCCAAAAAAAGCTTCGTAATCTTTTAGCACTTTATCTCTCATATTAACGGCGCTGTATTGGTAACCCGTGTTAACGACAGCGCTTTCCAGATCGGCTACATCGCTTACATGTATATGTTTACCGTTTAAAAAAGCTCCTTCGCCCTTTACGGCCTCGAAAAGTTCGTTCATGAAAGGATCGTATACAACGCCGATAATGGGCTTCTCTTTGTAAGTAATGGCTATGGAAACGCAAGAATGTGGGATTTTCTTTGAAAAGTTCGTTGTGCCATCTATTGGATCGACTATCCACATGTAATTATCTGGCTTTTTCCTTTCTTCTATTCCCGTTTCTTCTCCAAAGATGACATCGTTTTGGAAAGCGGTCGAAACTTTTTCCTTCAATTTCTTTTCAACTTCCAAATCAACGTTGGTAACTATATCGTAAAAACCGCTCTTCGTCTTCGTCCATTTCAAATCTTCCACGTTTTTTCGAATTGTATCTCCAAGTTCGTAAGCTAATCCCTTTGCAAATTGAAATCTCAAGAGCAATTCTTTTTGCATGGTCATTGCACCTTCCTTACGGTTACGCCTTCAAGCGAATCGAGAGTTTCCATTAAAGTCGTAAAGGCTTCGTTGATTTCGTCTTCGGATAGGGTTTTTTCCATTGAATTGTACGTTATAGTTATCGTGATGCTGTACACGCTTTTTGGTATGTGCTTACCCCTGTAAAGATCGGAAACTTTTACATCACTTACGTACGGAGAAGAATTTTTGGCTATTTTAAGTATTTCTTCCGCTTTTATTCTCCCTTTTTCCACGAACATGGAAAGATCTTTAAATGATGAAGGGTATTGAGAATACCTTTTGTACCTTACGCTTTTTCTTTCATCGTAAATGGATTTTAGATCCACATCGGCGTAATGAATTGGAACTTTCACGTCTAAAGATTCAAGCACTTCTCTGGATATTTCTCCTATTTTCCCGATAACCTTTCCATTTAAGATGATTTCAGCGCTTCTGCCATCCTCAAAACCTTTTATGTTTTTTTGAGAAAAATCGACTTTTGCGTGCAGTGCATCAACAAAAGCTTCAACGTCTCCTTTTACATTCAAAATCTCTGAATTTCTCTTATCGGTGTAATCTTCTTCGTTTAACCTTCCAGCGGAAATGAACGCTATCATTTCTCTTTCTTTTTCTTCTTCGAAAATTTTTCCGACTTCGAAGAGTCTTACGGCTTTTTGCTGGTGTTTTAAGTTATAGGCGGAAGCTTCTAACAATCCTATTACAAGATCTGGACGCATCAACGACATTTCTGGTGAAAGCGCGTTTATGAGTTTTGGACTTTTCAAAGTTGCAACATCGTAGAATCTTTCAACGATTTTCGGATCGACAAAAGGGTAGGTTACGGCTTCGTAGTAACCTAAAGCGGCTGCTGCCATTTTCGCCTTCACTTTGAAGTTCCACCATTCGTTTTTCTTTGAAAAGATGAAAGGGAGAGAACGAGTTTGTGGTAAATTTTCCAGGCCGTGTATTCTCGCAAACTCCTCTATCAAATCCACATCTTGCATTATATCCCTTCTAAAAGTCGGAACTGTAACGTTCCAGCCATCCCCTTCTTTTTCCGTTTTGAAACCCAACCTTGTGAAGCAATCTTCAACTTCTTCTTCCTTTGTGGTATACGCCACGTAAGAGTCTAACTTTCTTTTTTGAAGGTAAACTGACCTTTCATTCATCTCATGGGGATAAAGATCTTTGAATCCAACCACATATCCTCTTGCGAGGCTTGTTATCAATTCAACCAGTCTTTTTGCCACCAATTCGGCATCGTTCGCGTCTACGCCCCTTTCAAATCTGAAGGAAGCGTCTGTTGATATGTTCAATTTCTTTGAAGCCTTTCTTACCTTTACAGGATCGAAAGTCGCTATTTCCAGCAGTACGCGGGTGGTTTCTAAAGAAACACCGCTTTCCTTTCCACCTATAACACCGGCTATAGCCAGAGGATTCTCTCCATCGGTTATCAAGATTTCTCCGCCTTCAAATTCGTATTCTTTTGAATTGAGAGCAAGGAGCTTTTCGCCTTTTTTCGCGTCTCTTATCACCAATTTCCCATTGGGGATCTTGTCATAATCGAAAGCGTGGACCGGGTGTCCAAGCTCCATCATCACGTAATTCGTGATATCGGCAATGTTGTTAATGGAGCGTAACCCAACGGAAGCCAATCTTCTTTTCAGCCAGAGAGGCGATGATTGAACTTTCACGCTGTCTATTCTCACAGCCATATATCTCCAGCACCCTGAGCTTTCAATTTCAACGTCAATTTCCTCTTTGTTTGCAAGATTCACGCTTGGAGATGGTATTTTAAACGGCTTTTTCTCAACGGTAGAAACTTCCCTCGCCAGACCAACGTGGGACAGGCAATCGGGCCTGTTCGGAGTTATTTCAAGTTCAAAAGTGGTTAGATCTAAGCCGAGGGTTTTTTTGACGTCCTCACCAATTTTTACCCTTTCTTTAAAACGGAAAACGCCGTCAGAATGAGCCTCAAGCCCTAACTCTTCAAGCGAGAACATCATTCCTTCTGTTTTTACACCTCTCAATTCGGTCGCTTCGATCTTTTTTCCATCCGCTGTAGAAGCCTTTCCCGCTGGTCCAAAGGGGACTACGTCCCCTTCCATTACGTTCAGATCGGACGTGACCGTGATGTATTCTTTTTCTCCCGTGTTTAAGACGCACACGTTCAATTTGTCAGCGTTTGGGTGCTTTTTCACGTTTACAACCCTTGCCCATACCACACCTTGAAGTTTTTCAAAGGGTTTTTCTATCTCTTCGACTTCGCTTCCAGACATCGTTAACTCATCGGCGAGCTTTTCGATGTCATCGTTCGCATCTATGTAATCTTTCAACCATTGCACGTTGAGTTTCAAGTTTTATCACTCCTTAGAAGAGTTTTAGGAAGTTCAAGGAATTTCTCGGGAACTCCCTTATATCGTCAACGCCGTATTTGAGCATTGCAAGCCTTTCGATTCCCATTCCAAAAGCGAACCCTTGCCATTCATTTGGGTCTAAACCGACATTTCTCAACACGTTGGGATGAACCATCCCGGCTCCTAACAATTCAAGCCATCCACTTTTTCCTTCGGGGAACGAAATGTCGACTTCTACGCTTGGTTCCGTGAATGGAAAGTAATGTGGCCTGAATCTCACCTTTTTGTCTTCACCCAAAACGGATTTTATAACGTTTTCCAGAGTTCCCTTCAAGTCTGCTATCGATATGTCTTTGTCTATTGCCAACCCTTCAATTTGAAAGAAAGCTGGAAGATGAGAAGCGTCGTAGTCTTTTCTGTAGACTCTTCCCGGGGAGATAACTCTTAAAGGAGGCCTTCTCAATTCCATTGTTCTTATTTGTACCGGTGATGTGTGAGTTCTAAGTAGTTTATTTTCGTCTATATAAAAAGTGTCGTGTAGATCTCTTGCGGGGTGCCATTGGGGTGTGTTAAGCGCCTCGAAATTGTAGTAAGTGTTTTCTATTTCAGGCCCTTCAACGACTTCAAATCCCATTCTTTCGAAAACTTCCACGCATTCTTGAATCATCTGAGTTATTAGGTGCAAACGCCCTATGGAACGTTTTGCGCCGGGAATCGTAAGATCCACGCTTTTTTCTAGCGCTTCATTTTTCTTTTGTGAGGCTTTAAATTCCTCTATTTTTGAAGATAAAATTCTTTCAACTTCTTCTTTTACCAGATTAAGTGCTTTGCCGAATTCAGCTCTCTCTTCTGGAGGGATATCTTTCATCTTTTTGAATTGTTCTTTCAGGAAGCCTTTTTTTCCAAGAATTGAAACACGCGCTTTTTCCACATCTTCAAGGCTTTCAAGCTTCTTTATCCTTTCTTTTATCGACTCCATCAGCATATCGCGAATGTTCTTCATAAAAAATTCCCCCATTTTTTCATTTGTTGAAAATTATAACACGCTCAACGTAATTTGTTTGGCTTGATTTTAGTCAAAATCGAAAAAACATCCTTTAGAAGCCATTGCGTGCATCATTCTTACCGAATTGAGTAATTCTTGAGTAAATTCAAAATTATGGAAAAGCCCATGAAAGAACTATTGAATTTGCAAAACGTCTGGATTTCCCTTCTAAGATTTACAGAAAGGATGTGTTTTAAATGAAAGTTTCCATAGTTATGGGCTCAGAAAGTGACAGGGAATTTGTTGAAAGTGGAATAGAAGTTTTAAAGGAAGCAAAAGTGGAGTACGAGCTGAACGTTTATTCTGCCCACAGAAACCTTCAAGGTTTGCTTACTTACTTGAAAAACATGCCACAGGACGTAAGGGTTATAATAGCGGTAGCTGGTCTTTGCGCGGCATTACCGGGTATAGTGGCTTCATAAGTTGATATTCCTGTCATAGGAGCTCCAAGGGATGTTGGCCCGCTAAATGGAATAGATGCTCTCCTTTCGATGATACAGATGCCCAAGGGAATCCCTGTCGCGACTATGGGAATAGGCAAGTCCGGCATGATAAATGCGGCAAGAATGGCTGTGAGAATTTTGGGGGTGATCAAATGAAAAAAGAGGAAATTTTGAAAGTGGTAAAGGAAAAGAATTTGAGGATCATAAGACTTCAATTCACGGATTTGAACGGAACCTTGAAGCAGGTAAGCGTGCCAGTTTCGGAAATGGAAAGAGTTCTAAAAAATGACATCATGTTCGATGGTTCCTCCATAGAGGGATTTGCCAGAATAGAAGAGTCAGACATGTATTTGAAACCTGATTTGGAGACTTTCACGCTTATTCCATGGGAAAATTTTGAATCCGCCAGGATGATATGTGATGTGATGAACTCCGATGGCAGTGACTTCGAAGAATCGCCGAGATATATACTCAAAAAAGTTATAAGAGAAGCGCAAAAGATGGGGTTTGAAGCCTACGCCGGGCCGGAACCTGAATTCTTCTTGTTTGAAAATGAGAACTCCTTTCCTCAAAAGAATTCCCTGTTGGATGCCGGTAGTTATTTCGACATGTTGCCGTTGAGCAAAAGTGAA
>WFYR01000093.1 GCA_015489955.1 Mesoaciditoga sp.
CTATAACTTCATTGAAATTCATGTTTATAGCCGTGCCCGCTCCGCCACTTAATGGGTCTACGATAAAATACTTATCGAATTTTCCCATTTTTATTTCATCGCACGCCGTTTTTACAGCGTTAGCCATTCTCTCTTCCAGCAGTCCAAGTTGGCGATTCGTTTCAGCACATGCCCATTTCACATCCGCCATGGCATCTTTTAAATAGGGATGTATCCTTTTCAAAGGCGGAAAGTTCTGCGTATCTCGAACGGTAAATGCACCGTAGTACACATCTTGAGGAACGTAAACGCATCCTAAACTATCAAATTCTTTGCGCATTTCTTGCATGCTTTTTCTCAATCTCCTCGTATAAATTAAGTACCCATGGAAAAGGTTGCAAAACGCGTTTTAAAATCCCATGTAAGTAAGAGATTATAACACCGTAATTGGTTATTGGAACGCCAAATTTAAGATCAGCGGTATTGATTTAAAACCACGAAGCCAATTGGTGAAAGTTCCATGGATTTGCATACGGGATCTGTTGTTGTACTAGCATATTCAGAAACAATAACCATTTCAGATCCTATGAAAGCGTTGAAAGGCGAAGATTTTCCGGAATTTCTTTTACCAAGAGATACCATATGTCTCCTACTAAAATTTTGGCATTTTCATTAATTTAGAACTTCTTTCACTATTCTCCTATTCTATAGAACTGTGCGTTTCTTTTTGCGTCTCAAAAATGAAGGATATTTTCAATAAAATCTGTGTTAAAATTCTAGGGTGGAGGTGTTTAATAGATGTTTTTTCCTTATTTTTTCTTTGATCCGACCATGATACTACTCATACCAGCTGTTATTCTTGCGGTTTGGGCACAAGCAAAAGTTTCGTCCACCTTTAGAAAATATTCAATGGTAAGATCTTCTACAAATCTTACGGGTGCCCAGTTGGCACGCATGTTGTTGGATGCCAACGGATTGTTTGATGTTAATGTTGAATCGGTACCTGGTAAACTCACAGACCATTACGATCCCAGGAGTCGTGTGGTAAGACTTTCCGACGCCACTTACAGAAGCGGATCTGTCGCGTCTTTGGGCGTTGTTGCCCATGAAGTGGGACACGCCGTGCAGCATTCTCACCATTACGTTCCACTCGTGGTAAGGGATGCCGTCGTTCCAACGGCAAACATAGGATCGAGTTTGTCCTGGATCGTCTTCTTTTTAGGCTTGATACTTTACAACGGATTTTTGTTGAAAGTTGGAATAATCCTGTTCAGCTTTTTCGTGCTTTTTACCCTTATAACTTTGCCGGTTGAGCTCGATGCTTCGCACAGGGCGTTGAAGATGCTCAAAAACGTTATCGTCATGAACGAGGGCGAAGTTACGATGGCAAAGAAAGTTCTCAGTGCAGCCGCTTTGACTTACGTTGCAGCCGTTGCGATGTCAGCGTTGCAGCTCCTTAGAATGTTACTCATAGCAGGGTTCGTGGATAACAGGTGAAGGCGAGAAGAATAGCCCTTAAGATCTTTGAAAACGGAGTGGAGAGCGCTTTTCTTCCTAAGGAGTTGTGGAAAACGACCGATGGCTTGAACGAAAAGGACAGAGATCTCGTTCGCAAACTTGTGTATGGAACGATACGTTTTCTTCCCTCTATAGACAAATCTCTTGAAAAATTTCTTAAGAAACCGTCTAAAACTCCAAAAAGGGTTAAAAACATACTCAGGCTGGGATTGTACGAAATAGAATTTCTTCGAATTCCAGCCTATGCAACCGTCAACGAGTACACCAACCTTGCTCCTGTGAAGTTCAAAGGGTTGGTAAACGCCGTTTTGAGGAACGCCGCAAGAAAAGGCAATGTTGAAAAGAGAACTTCTCTTCCTGACTGGCTGTACGAAATGCTGAAAAGAGATCTTGGGGAAGGTTTTGAACATTTTCTGACAAATACGCTTTCCCATCCACTTTCTCTGAGAAGCGTGAAGGTACCCAGAGAAAGGTTGAAAAAGGATTTGACATCCTTGCTAGAATGTGAAGAAATGAAGTATTCGCCGTGGGGTTTGAAATGCTCAAAGGGAAGGGATCTCAAAGGTGATTTGTTTGAAGAGGGAATGTTCACCTTTCAAGATGAATCTTCCCAAATGGTGGCTGTGGCACTTTCGCCCCAGAAGGGTGAAAAGATTCTGGATGCCTGCGGTGGAGTTGGAACCAAGACTTCGCATATCATCCAGATTTCTCCGAATTCCCACGTTACTTACAACGACATAAGTGAGGAAAAGCGTAAAATAGCGCTCTCCAATTTCAAGCGAATGAACTTGATGCCGAACGAATTTTGGTCTGTTGATATTTTAAGAGATGATCTCTCACACTTGAAAAATTCGTTTGACAAGATATTGTTGGATGCCCCTTGCAGCGCGCTTGGAACGGTTGGAAAGCATCCCGACGTACTTCTTCGCTTAAAAGAAGAAGATGTGAAGGAGAAGGCGGCTGTCCAGCTTCGAATGATGGAAAAGATGTGGGATTTACTCAAAAAAGGTGGTACACTTATATACTCCGTGTGTACCGTTACCAGGTTGGAAACAGATGATGTCGTTAGTGTTTTTGAAAATTCTCATGATGATGCGAAAATCGTCGATCCGTTTGAAGGAAAATATGACTTTGAATTCAACGGATTTGGCGTTCAGCTCCTTGAATACATGGAAGGGTTTTACATATCCAAAATTGTGAAGGTGTGATCGAAGGATGGAAAATATTTTAGATTACGATTATAAAGAGTTACAGGCAAAGTTTGAGCATGAACGATTGGAAAAATACAGGGCAACGCAGATTTTTGACTGGATATATAAAAAGAAGGCCACAAGTTTCGCGGTCATGACGAACTTGTCCAAGAAATTAAGAGAAGAGCTTTCAAGGAAATTCAAGCTAACCTTTCCTGAATTGGTTACGAAGGTTACCTCGAAGGATGGAACGGTAAAATTTCTATGGAAGTATGAAGACGGAAGCACGGTGGAATCCGTTTTGCTGAGATATCCTGACAGGATAAGCGCTTGCATATCTTCACAAGTGGGTTGCAATTTGGGTTGTAAATTTTGTGCTACAGGTAGATCTGGATTCGTAAGGAATCTCACATCGGGAGAAATATTGGCTCAAATACTTGGAATGGAAAGAAGCGAAAAAGAGAGAATAGGAAACGTCGTTTTCATGGGAATGGGAGAGCCAATGTTGAACTACGATGAAGTCATGAGAGCCATACGCGTCATGGTCGATCCAAAGGCTTTGAAGATAAGCCAAAGAAGGATTTCCATCTCCACGGCAGGAGTTGTGGATGGAATAGAGAAACTCGCCAACGAGCCTCTGGATGTGGTGCTTTCGGTTTCTTTGCATGCTCCCACCGACGAAAAACGTTCTAAGATAATGCCGATAAACCAAAAATATCCTTTAAGCGTTTTGATGAATGCAATTAAAAGTTACCAAGCCATAAAGGGGAAAAGGGTAACCTTTGAGTACATCCTCTTTGATGGCTTCAACGATTCCCTGGAAGATGCCAAAAAGCTTATAGAGCTTGTGAAAGATATAAAATGTAACGTTAACCTTATTCCTTACAACGATACTCAAAGTGAATTCAAGAGAACGCCTCCACGTAAAGCCAAAGAATTTGAGGAGTTTCTGAAATCGAACGGTCTGGAAGCGGTTATAAGGGCAGAAAAAGGTTCGGATATAGATGCCGCTTGTGGACAGCTGAGAAGGAGAACGCTTTGAAAAGGGGAATAATAACGAGATTTCATTCGAATTTTGCCGTCGTGAGAGATGAAGATGAGGATTTAACCACCTTGTGTACCTTGCGAGGAAGGTTTAAACTTTCCAACATAAAACCCATGGTTGGAGACAGAGTGGAATACATAATCTCTCACGATAGAGGACGTATAGAATCGATTCTTCCAAGAACAATCACCCTGAAAAGGCCACGTGTTTCAAATGTTGATACGGTAGTTGTTGTGGTAACAAGATCGCAGCCTAATGTTCCCTGGTCGATGATGGATAGGATAATTGCCGGTGTTGAACTTTCAGATGTCAACATAGTTTTAGCGCTAAACAAAATAGACATTACTCCAGAAGAAGAAGTAAAGAAATTCAAGTCTATCTACACACATTACGATGTCGTATTGACAAGCGCGCACACCATGGAAGGCGTGGAAGAGCTTGAAGAGCACTTGAAAGGCCACATATCCGTTTTTGCCGGGCCTTCAGGGGTGGGGAAATCTTCTTTGTTGAATTCCATATTGAAGTCCAATTTGAAAACCGGTAGCGTTTCTCAGGCGACCAACATGGGAAAGCACACAACGACATCAGCTTCGCTCATGGAATTGAAAAACGGAGGATTTGTCGTGGATACGCCTGGATTTGTAACCATGAATTTCCAAAATCTTGAACCTTCGAAAGTTCAAGAACTATTTCCAGAGATAAAAGCGGCTTCGTTAGGGTGTCTCTTTGACGATTGTGTTCACGATGCGGAACCTGGTTGTCATGTGAAAGAACTGGTCGAAAAAGGAGAAATAGCGCGGAGCCGATATGAAAGTTACATAAACATATTGCACGAGAGCGAAGGAGATGAGCGCCAATGAAAAACATAATGGTAGCCCCATCCATACTTTCCGCCAACTTTGCGAATTTCGAATCTGACGTGAAAAAAGTGGAAGAAGTAGCGGATTACCTCCACCTGGACATAATGGATGGACATTTTGTTCCGAATTTGACCTTTGGAATGGGTGTTGGACGTGCGTTGAAAAAGGTAACGTCTCTACCTTTGGATTCTCATTTAATGGTCGAAAGGCCTGAAGATTTTGTGGATGATTTTTGCGAATTCTCAGACGTGGTTACCGTCCATTACGAAGCAACTTATCATCTTCACAGGCTAATCCAAAGAATAAAAGAAAAAGATACAAAAGCTTTTGTGGCTCTCAATCCACATACACCAGTTGAATGTTTGAAAGAAATAATCATGGATATTGACGGGGTACTCATTATGAGTGTGAATCCAGGATTTGGAGGGCAAAAATTCATTCCCAATGCTTTGAACAAGATAAAGGAATTGGACGAATACAGAAAGAAGAGAGGGCTCACTTTCCAAATAGAAGTGGATGGGGGTGTCAATTCTGAAACTTACATTCCAATCATAAAAGCTGGAGCAGACATTCTGGTTGCGGGAAGTTATATTTTTGGTTCTGAAAGCCCTTCTGAAGCTGTGAGAATCCTAAAAACTTTTTCTTGATCATATGGAGATCTCGGAAGGATGAATTCTTTCCTTAATGCCGTTTCTTTCAACAATTAAAGAATCGGAAAGCACTTTTACGACCTTTGCTTCGTAAGTTTTTCCTGAAAAGTCAGATACTTTTATGGTATGCCCTTTTTTTACGATCATGTTGTTTCGCCAGAGATTTGTTATGACGTTTCTTTTTCGCAGGGTAACGAAATTGTACAATCTTTGCATTTCTGCCGAGATCATTTTCAAAAGCTGAGAGAGACTTAGCTTAACGCCCGTTATTTTAAGAAGCGAAGTTGCGTTTTTCACATCTTCTGGAGGCATGTTGTTGACGTTTAGCCCAACTCCTATAACAACCACGTTTTCATGTGACTTTGTGAATATTTCGGTTAAAATTCCACCAAGTTTATCTCTGTTATGGTAAATATCGTTAGGCCATTTCACGCCCACATCCTTTATTTTCATTCTCTTCAGGATTTTCACAACCGCCACAGATGCCATTTTTGTATATATATTTGGATCCTCACACAATTTTTGTGGTTTGTAAACGACAGAAAACCACAATCCACCTTTGGGCGAATACCACCTTCTTTCTCCTTTTCCCCTTCCAGCCGTTTGTGAAAGCGCCCATACGATATCTCCGTTCCTCAAAACATTTATCATTTTCTTTGCCACATCGTTTGTTGAACTTACCTCATCGTAAGAGTATACCTCCATTTATTTTTTTTCTTCCCCCTTCTCATCTATTTTAAAGTTCACAGCTGCAAGCTTTCCATCCACATGGACGTCCAATTGATCGTAGGGCATGCTTATTCCAGCTTCATTTAGGGCTTTATAAACGTCTATTGCCACCTTTTCAATGGCTGCAAAATAGTCATTACGCAAAACCCAAAAATGCATCGTGAAATTTATAGAAGATGAACCAAATTCGTTAAAAGTAACAAAGTTGCTTACGGGCCCATAATTCTTATCCTTTGAGTAATTATCCCCTTTGTAAACTAACGGTTCGTCTTCCATGACTTTTTCCAATATTGACGAAACCTTTGCAAGCTGTTGAGAAGTAACAGTGTAAGGTATACCTATCTGCATGTCAATCCTTCTCGCAATTTTCGGCCAAAACTTCGTGACCTTCGAAGACCAAACGGTGGTATTCGGTATGTATATTCTTTTACCATCCCATGTATCTACAACGGTGTGATTCAGTTTAATGGCATAAACTACGCCGCTTACTCCTCCAATGTCCAACGCTTCTCCCTCGTTCACGGCATCCGTTATGAATATCATAATACCACTGAAAAAATTACCCAACGGCTGTTGCAAAGCAAGACCTACTATCAAACCTACAACTCCCAAACTTGCCAGTATTGGCCACAGGTTTATGTTGAAGATCCCAAGTACTATCAGACCAGCAATGGAAAAAAACGCGACTTTTAACAACGTGTAAGTCGTATTGGGATATCTTAGAGGCCTTTTCATCTTCTTCGCCGTTACTTGCCATATTTTAAAAGTGTAGTGTGCAAAGTAGTACGTGATAATAAAAACAGCTATGGAAATTATTATTTTCACGCCGTATGAAAAAAAGAAAGCGCTAAAGTTATTCACAATGGGAGTTGCCGAGTTTGTCATCTTTTATCATCCTTAAAAACGTGTTCCTCACTTGGAAATCTTTTTTCCTTTACGTCCTTTATGTAAAGCTTAAGAGCATCTTTTATTTGAGAAGAAAGATTCGCGTACCTCTTGACGAATTTCATTCTCTTTTCATCGTTTATTCCCAATAAATCGTGCCAAACGAGCACCTGGCCATCACAGTGGCGTCCAGCTCCTATTCCAATAGTTGGAACTGAAATACTTTCACTTATAGCTCTGGCTACTTCTTCAGTGGTGAGTTCCAGCACAATTGAAAACACTCCAGCTTTTTCTAAAGCTTTCGCATCTTCGATCATCTGATCGTAATTTCTACCTTTTCCTTGAACAAAGTACCCCCCTATTTCGTTAACCGATTGTGGGGTTAGCCCAATATGCCCCATCACCGGTATTCCCATATCAACGAGTTTTTTTATTAAAGGTGCTATTCTCTTTCCACCTTCAATTTTCACGGCGTTGGCGCCTTCTTGAATGAGCCTGCCGGCGTTTCTTATTCCTTCTTCTTCAGACACTTGATATGACATGAA
>WFYR01000094.1 GCA_015489955.1 Mesoaciditoga sp.
ACTCATAAGGTATGAGCAGGTAGACACAACGCTGGCCATGATAGTTGGATGGTTTGTTAACATTTCAATGATAGCCGTAGCTGCCGCTGTTTTTTTCAAACATCACATACTCGTGGACAGCCTTTCGCAAGCTTCTGAAACGCTCAAGCCCATTGCAGGACCACTTGCTCAACTTCTTTTCGCAATTGCTCTTTTATTTGCGGGTATAAGCTCTTCCACAACTTCTTCTATGGCAGAGGCAAACGTTATAACCGGTTACTTTGGAAAAAATGAAGATCCGAAAAGCGCGTTTTATCGAATTTCGCTTATCGTAACGTCCATTCCCGCATTTTTCATAATCTTGTTTAGCAAGAGCTTTTACAACTTGCTAATATTCAGCCAGATTGTTTTAAGCGTCCAACTTCCATTTACGATAATTCCACTCATATTGTTATCGGCAAATCCGAAAATCATGGGAAAATTCAAACTCAGCAAATTGCAGCTTGTTGTATCCAGCGTAATAGCAATCGTGGTAATAGGTTTGAATATCTTCCTTATAAAACAAACCTTTGGGGGAGGATAAAGATGTACGAAAAAATCCTTGTACCACTTGATGAAACTGAAAACGATGACATGATAATAAAACATCTTTTGGAATTGGCAAAGATACATAACTCAGAGATTTTTTTAATAAGGGTCATACATCTACACACAAGAGATGAATTGACATTCGAAACCGCTAAAACTGAAGAATATCTCAAAGAAAAGATGGATGTATTCAAAAAAGCAGGCATCCACTGCCGTTCTCTAATAGAATATGGGGAACCAGAACACTTAATTCCAGAAAAGGCCAAAGAGTTGAACGTAGATCTTATCGCAATGGCCACTCATGGACACAATTGGTTAATTGATATACTTTTTGGAAGTGTGGCCCATAAGGTAAGGCACACGGTTTCGATACCCGTTCTCATGATAAAGGGAAAGCGTCATCGTTAATATAGATTCACATTACATCTCAACGTTACGAAGCATTTCAAAAAGAAATTAAATCTCACCCTCGAAATACTTGTCAGAACGGATCCGTTCAGGGCTTCAAAAAAAATTGCCTTGCTCGCTTGGAAATCGAGTTCTGAGATAAAAATGTTGTATTCAATGCTTGAATGTTCTCATAAAGTAATTGATACCTTTCACACTCTTCATATAGTTTCTTATTTAGGGAATAACCATAAAAATTGGCGGGCCTGAGCCCGCCGAGTAATCCTTATTTCAACATCGGAATGTCGATGCCTTTTTCTTTGGCCGTTTTTATGGCTATTTCGTATCCCGCATCTGCGTGCCTGGCAACTCCGCTACCAGGATCGTTGTTAAGCACTCTGGAAAGTTTTTCATCTTCCAATTTTGTGCCGTCTGCCACACAAACCATTCCAGCGTGAATTGAGTATCCTATACCAACTCCTCCGCCGTGATGGACGGAAACCCACGTCGCTCCAGATGCGGTATTCAACAAAGCGTTAAGTATTGGCCAATCGGCTATGGCATCAGAGCCGTCTTTCATGGCCTCTGTTTCCCTATATGGAGATGCTACTGAACCGGTATCATGATGATCTCTACCTATAACTATAGGAGCTTTCAACTTGCCGTCTCTTACCATTTTGTTTATCTCGAGCCCAAATTGTTCTCTTTCACCTTGTCCAAGCCAGCAAATTCTGGCTGGTAACCCCTGCCAGTGAACTTTCTCATGGGCCATCTTTATCCATCTTTTCAGATGATCATCGTATGGGAAGAGTTTCAAAACAACTTCGTCTGTTTTGTAAATGTCTTCCGGATCGCCTGAAAGTGCTACCCATCTGAACGGACCTTTACCTTCACTGAAAAGTGGCCTTATATACTCGGGTACGTATCCAACAATTTCGAATGCGTCTTTTGCACCTTGATCGTAAGCGTTTCTTCTAATGTTATTTCCATACTCAAAAGCTTTCGCGCCCTGGCGTTGCATTTCAACCATTGCTTCTACGTGTTTGACCATCGACTCGTACACACGTTTCAGATAGCCTTCTTTATCTTTTTCTCTCATCTCGTTTGCTTCTTCCATGGACATTCCAGCTGGAATGTAACCGTAAAGTGGGTCATGAGCGGACGTCTGATCGGTCACGATATCTGGAATGAATCCTTCTTTAACCATTCTTGGCAACACATCCGCCGCGTTTGCCAGAAGGCCTATGGAAAGAGGTTCTCTTTTCTTTTTTGCTTCTTTTGCCATTTTCAAAGCTTCTTCGTAAGAATCCGTCCATGTATCCAAATATGCGGTTTTTAACCTTCTGTCTATCATCCTTTTATTTACTTCTACATCTATAACAACGCCATCGTTCAGCGTAACGGCCAACGGCTGTGCTCCTCCCATTTCTCCAAGACCCGCTGTAACTGTTATAGTGCCGGCAAGCGTTCCATTAAAGTATTTTTGCGCAACGGCGTACAAGACTTCATACGTTCCTTGTAATATCCCCTGAGTTCCTATGTATATCCAACTTCCTGCGGTCATTTGCCCAAACATTATAAGCCCTCGTTCCTCGAGTTCTCGGAAATAATCCCAATTTGCCCACTTTGGAACGAGAAGAGAATTCGCTATTAAAACACGAGGTGCCCATTCGTTAGTTTTGAAAACGGCAACCGGTTTTCCGGATTGAACTAACATGGTTTCATCCGTGTTCAGCCTCTTGAGAGTTTCAATGATGGCGTCAAACGCATCCCAATTTCTAGCAGCGCGCCCCGTTCCACCGTATACTATAAGGTGTTCCGGATCTCTTGCTACCTCTGGATCTAAGTTGTTCATTATCATTCTCATTGGAGCTTCTGTTTGCCAACTCTTACATGTGAGCTCCGTACCCCGTGGTGCCCTAACAACTCGTGGTCCTGACATATTTGCTCCCTCCTTCATGAATGAATGCTTAATTCTATTCTACACCATAAAAAATAAAAAGAAAACACTTGTCGATTCATTTTAAAGCTTGAAAAATAAATCTTAGCGTGGTAGAATAACTCTGAAACAGGTACGAAGAGTTTAAAAGGGAAGACCGGTGAAAATCCGGCGCGGTCCCGCCACTGTAATCGGGGACGATATCCGCACGATGCCACTGGAAAAACCGGGAAGGCGCGGATGGAGGAAGAACCGAGAGCCAGGAGACCTGCCTGTTTCCAGATACCCTCCCACTCGGAGAAAGTGTGTGGTATGGTTAAAAAGGGAAACCAGCCGACTAAAAAAGTCGGCTTTTTATTTTTTAAAAAAGGAGGTTTTGCTATGAAAAAGTATTTGATAGTTAGTGTGATACTCGTTTTGGCGTTCACAATGCTTTTTGCCGTGCAGTACCCTTTAACGTTAGTTGACGATGCCGGACACGTAGTTACATTCAATTCGGCACCTCAAAGAGTTATCAGTGCAGCACCTTCCATAACGGATTTCTTATTGGAATTAGGATATTCCAAAAATTTGGTTGGGGTAACGAAGTATGACTCTTACACAAAGGCAACGAACATTGGCTTAATGTACCCATTGAACATGGAAAAAATTCTTTCTTTGAGACCAGATGTGGTTTTCATGTTTGGCGGATTCCAGCTTTCACAGTACCAACGTCTTACAAAGATAGGCGTGAAAGCATTCGTTTTAAATGCAAATAATCTTGATGGAGTGTACAGAGATCTAATGGATGTGGCAACCATTATGGGAGAACCACAAAAGGGGCAAAAACTTGTGTCTGCGTTAAAAGAAAAGGTCTTAAAGATTTCAAAGGCGGCTTACAATGTGCCGATTGACAAAAGACCAAAGGTTTTTTACGGCAGCGCTGGAAAACAGATTTGGACGGCTGGAATGGGCTCTTTTTTAAATCAAATTATATCCTTAGCCGGTGGTGTTAACGTTACAGGTAATTACGCCGGACCTAACGGATGGCTGCCTGTAAGCCCGGAATTTGTAGTTTCACAAAACCCTGACATCATATTGGTACCATACTACGCTCCAAATGGGCAAAAAGCGGCTATTAAAGCTTTTGAAAGCTATCCCGCTTTTAAAGATCTCAAAGCCGTTAAAGAAGGACATGTTTATGCTATAAATGGAAATATCGCATCGCAGCCCAACACAAAGCTCGTAGGGCTACTAGAAGAGCTTTACGATATTTTCAGCAAAGCATGGTAAGGTTTAAAAGGGGAAGGGCCTTTTTGATCGCCCTCCCCATTTTAACGGCTTTTGTCCTACTGAATTTGGCATTTGGTTCTGTTTACATTCCCATCTCAGATATCATAAAAAGTTTGATAGGTATGAAGGTCTCTAACGTTCAAAACGTTATCATATTGCAGCTTCGTCTTCCAAGAATTTTGCTTGGATTAGGCGTGGGTGCGGCATTGGCATCGACCGGTAACGCTTTTCAAGCCATGATGAAAAATCCATTGGCCGATCCATACATTCTTGGAGTTTCGTCTGGAGCGGCGTTTGGTGCCATTTTGATAAATGTTTTAGCGCAGATGTACAACCCGAATTTGATATTTTACACGTGGATATTCGCCTTCATTTTCGGCATATTGGCCGCCGCTATAACTTATCTTGTGGCTAGAAAAAATGGAAAATTACCGGTAACAGAATTGATTTTAAGTGGTGTAATGGTAAATCTTCTTTTCAGCGCAGGGGTAACATTTTTGATAGTTTACGGATGGAGAAACGTTCAAATGACGTCTTTCTGGTTGCTTGGAAGTTTGTCAGGAAGCGGATGGAATTCTGTAATTTTGGTAGGAGTGGTTTCGATCGGAGTTTCGCTTTTTTTCACGTTAATTGGAAAATATCTGAATGCGATGACCGCAGGAGAAGAAGAAGCCATCCACGTTGGGGTAAGAGTAGAACTTTTAAAAGTTACCGTTTTCGTGGTTGGAACATTTGCCACTGCCGTGGCTGTTTCCGCATCCGGAATAATTGGTTTTGTCGGATTGATAATGCCCCACATAGCAAGACGCCTTTTTGGAACGGATCATAGAATTTCCATGCCGGCAAGCGCCGTGTTGGGAGGAGCGTTTTTAGTTGCATGTGATTCAATAGCCAGAACGGCTTTTACACCAGCGGAAATGCCAATAGGGACGATAACCGCCTTAGTAGGTTCTCCAATATTTATATACATTCTCAGGAGGCGAAGAAAGGTTGTATGAGATAGAGGTTAAAAATCTTGAATTTTCCTACAATGAAGGTAAAAAAGCCCTAAATGGTATAACTTTTTCCGTCAAAAAAGGGGAAATTATAGGAATAATAGGACCAAATGGATCTGGGAAGACCACGTTGGTAAAAGCGTTAAGCGCTATTTTGACTTATAAGGGCAGTGTAAAGGTGAAAGGTAAAGAAGTCAAAGAGTACTCAAAAAGAGAGTTCGCGCAATTGGTTGGCGTAGCTTCTCAAGAATTCACACCGGCCTACGACATGAAAGCGAAAGAAATAGTGGAAATGGGAAGAATTCCATACACTGGATTGCTTGGAAAATTGTCATCAAAAGATGATGAAATAGTTAAACACGCCTTTAAAGCGTTGGGAATAGAAAACCTTATGAACAGAATGTTTTATTCACTAAGTGGTGGAGAAAGGCAAATGGTCTACGCTGCAAAAGTGTTTGCGCAGGACCCTGAAATACTCATTTTGGATGAAACAACTGCACATCTTGATATTGGTCACGTTGAAGTGCTATTGAATAAGATATTAAGAGCCTTCAAAAAAAGAAAGAAAACCGTTTTGGCAACATTTCACGATATAAATCAAGCGATCATCTTTTCAGACAAGCTACTTGTAATTAAAAATGGAAAGTTATTCGCCAAAGGCTTCCCAAACGATGTGATCAACAAAAAACTCATTTACGAGGTTTATTCTGCTTCATGCTCAATAGTTAAACATCCACAGAGTGAAAAGGTGAATGTTCTCATGAATTTGGAAGATGAACGAAGTTATTTCCAATCTGAAGGTATCTTGAACCTATCCGAGAATCCCCAACAAGTTTTAAAATAACCTCTTCCGTACTGTTACTCAAATCAAATTTTTGCACTTTCACTGAGATTCCTCTGGTAAAGTACAGAGTTTTTTTCATTAAATCTACTTCTAAAACTTCTTTTTTAAACCATAAAGGATACGACAGCACAACGCTTATATCCCGAACAATAGAAGTGTTTATTATCCTATAATCGTTAAAATTCTCACTTCCTACGTCAAAAAAAATCTTGTATCCCGTTGCCTTGTACAATTCAGATGAAGGAATTTTTAAGAGGAAATACCCATCTTGAGAAATCAAAACGTATTCTCCATTAGCGTAAAGCACACAGCATATCTTTCTCTCTTTTACACTTAATAAGGCAATTCCCTTTCCTAAATACTTAATTGTATACGATTTTATGAATGGATCGTAAGGAACTTTCAATTTCGAAAGATGAACGCCGCCTATTGGCATTACGCTTGCTCTCAAGTAAGAGGGGTTGATGTAACTCAACCCCTTAATCTGTAAATTGTATACAACCGGATCTAAACTTAAAGATAAAAGTGCTTTTATCAGAAGTAGAACTACGATGAAGCCTATTATTCCCAAAATAAAACGCGTTCTTACTGCAAAGCCCATCTTACACGTCTATGTTAGTCGCGTTCAGCGCATGCCTTGTTATGAAATCTCTCCTGCTTTCCACATCATTTCCCATGAGTATCCTGAAAATATCGCTTGCATATTCCGCGTCTTCTATTTCTATCTTCATCATTTTTCTGGTTTCTGGGTTCATGGTTGTTTCCCACAGCTGTTCTGGATTCATTTCGCCAAGGCCCTTGTACCTTTGAACGTCAAATTTTTGACCGTTGGCCTTTAAATCATCGACTATTTTTTTCAATTCTTCATCCGAATAAGCGTATGAATGCTTTTTACCGTAACTAACTTTGTAAAGTGGAGGGACAGCGGCGTAGACTTTTCCCTCTTCTAACAGCGGTCTCATGTACCTGTAAAACAACGTCAACAGAAGAGTTCGTATGTGGGCACCATCAACATCTGCATCTGTCATTATGACTATCCTATCATATCTCAGTTTGGAAATATCAAAATCCTGTCCTATATTCGTTCCTAAAGCAACTATTATGTTGTTTATCTGCTCATTTTTGAGAAGCTTTTCCATGCTCGCTTTTTCAACGTTTAAAATTTTTCCTCTCAGTGGAAGTATGGCTTGAAGATTCCTATCCCTTCCCTGTTTTGCAGAACCTCCTGCCGAATCTCCTTCAACTATGAATATCTCGGAATTTTCCTTCCCACTCATCGTGCAATCCGCAAGTTTCCCGGGTAGTGATGTGCTTTCAAGCGCACTTTTCCTTCTCACCATTTCTCTGGCTTTTCTGGACGCTATACGTGCTGCCAGAGCCTGAGAAATCCTTTCCAAAATTCTCTTCAAATTTTTTTGATCTAATTCTAAAATTTCAGGAAGCCGGTCTTGCATGACGGAATTAACGACCTCTGTCACTTCTTCGTTACCAAGCTTAGCCTTCGTTTGCCCTTCAAATTGCGGTTCAGGTACCTTCACGCTAAGAACGGCAACCAGGCCTTCTCTGGTATCGCTTCCTCTAAAATTTTCAGAATCCTTTTTCAAAACTCCAAGTCGCCTCGCAAAGTCGTTCATTATCTTTGTTAAACTCCAGTGAAATGCCGTAACGTGTGTTCCACCCTCAACTGTGTTTATGTTGTTTACAAAAGCAACAAGATTTTCATCGTAATTGTTAGTGTAGGTAAACGCGCATTCAATTTCTACATTATTTTTCTTCCCAGAAAAATATATCGGTTCCTCAACGATCAATTTTGAAGTTCTTGAAAGGTATTTAACAAATTCTACTATTCCACCCTCATAGTGAAAAATTTTTCTGTAAGGTTCTTCTTCTCTCAGATCGACAAACTCTATTGTCAAATTTTTGTTTAAAAATGCGAGTTCCATTAAACGATGTTCTACTATTTTCTTATCGAACTCTATAGTCCTGAATATTTCAGAATCTGGTTTAAACACACTCTTCGTACCGCTTCCGTTTGCTTCACCTATGATCTTTACTGGTTCAAGCGGCACACCGCGCTCGTACTTCTGATAATATATCTTTCCATCTCTCTTTACGTAAACTTCCATCCATTCACTTAAAGCATTGACAACACTTGCACCAACGCCGTGAAGTCCTCCGCTTACCTTGTAAGTGCTTTGAGAGAACTTCGCGCCAGCGTGTAAGTCCGTCATAACAACTTCAAGTGCACTCTTATGTTCTTCCGGATGTTCATCCACAGGAATACCCCGACCGTTGTCTTCTATTGTGACGATAGATCCTGGTGCTATTTCAACTTTTACCCAATCACAAAAACCTGCCGTTGCTTCATCAACGCTGTTATCAACTATTTCATTTATAAGATGGTGGAGACCTGCCGAACCTGTGGATCCTATATACATTCCGGGTCTTTTCCTTACAGCTTCCAACCCACGCAAAATCCTAATGCTTTCTGCATTGTAACCGTTGTTGTTCATTTTACACCTCTTTACTTCATTCTTTTTACCTTCACATTATTCAAAAAAATTCCTTTTTCTTTGAACCAATCCAAAAAATCTGGAGCTTTAAATCTGAGTTCTGAAAGAACCACCGGATCTTTTGACCATATCTCCAAAGTTTCATTTTTAACAGAAACGTACGTCTTTGATGCCAAAAAATCACTCACCATCTCTTTCCAGATGGCGTTGATCTGCACTCTCTTTTCCAGTTCCGAAAAAAAAGAATTCTTACTTGATAAAGCTTTCAAAACTTCGTCTATTCTGCGCTCTGACACATTTTATTATATCACAAACGTAATGTTTTTATTGTTCGTGTGTACAAAGTATGTCGAAGCACAGACGAAGGTTGTGATAAACTATGGTTGTAATTTACTCAACCTGTGCGTCAATGTTACAAAGCATTTCAAAAAAGAGTTAAACTTCATCTTCGAAGTACTTTTTAGAACGGATCCGTTCTGAGAGGGCTTCGAAAAAATTGTCCCTCGTAATGTTCACGCACAACATGAGTAATTTAAATCGTAAAATTTAGGAGGAAAGATCATGAAAGACGTATGCGTTGTAGTGGGAGCTGGCCTGGCAGGCGCAACGGCTGCGAGGATTTTAGCAGAATCCGGTGAAAGGGTGTTCGTGATAGAAAGGCTGAATCACATCGCCGGTCATGCCTACGATGAGTTCGATGAAAATGGAATGTTGATTCATAAATATGGTCCACATATATTTCACACAAACGAAAAAAAGGTTTTTGACTTTGTCAGCAAGTTCACTTCATGGCACTATTACCAGCATCGTGTTTTGAGTTACGTTGATGGAATGCTCGTTCCTTTTCCGATAAACCGGGATACGATAAATTCACTTTTTGGCGTGAACATATCAACCTCCGAAGTTGAGGATTTTTTGAAAGAAGAAGTCAAGAATTCCAATTTCAACAACCCTCCCAAGAACTTCGAAGATATGGTGATATCTCAAGTGGGAAGAAGGTTGTACGAAAAGTTTTTCAAAAATTACACCATAAAGCAGTGGAGCAGGGATCCAAAAGAGCTCTCTGCCGATGTGGCAAAGAGAATTCCCACGCGTTCGAACAGAGATGACAGATATTTTTCGGATAAGTATCAAGGGCTTCCAAAATTTGGATACACCAAAATGGTTGAAAGGATGTTGGAGCATCCAAAAATTTTCCTTGTAACCAATTGCGATTATTCCGAAATAAAAGATGAATTCAAAGCGAAACTCACGGTATACACGGGAGAACTGGATAAATTTTTTGGAGAAAGTATTGGAAAACTGGAATATCGTTCATTAGATCTCATCTTTGAGACTTTAGAAGAAAAGCAACATCAACAAGCCGCTGTGATAAATTACCCAAATGATTACGATTGGACGAGAATAACGGAATTCAAGATCATGACAGGGCAAAAGTCTGACAAGACGGTATTGTGTTACGAATACCCAAAAGATGAAGGAGAACCCTATTACATCGTGATGTCCGAAGAAAACATGCAAAAGCGCGAAAAGTATATGAAAGAAGTTGAAAAACTTGAAAAAAGTGGAGAATACATCTTTGTTGGAAGACTGGCTGAATACAAATATTACAACATGGATCAGGTTATCCTTGCATCCATGGAAAAAATCTCCAATTGGTTGAAGAGGTGAAAAATATGGAAAGCGTGCTCTTGGAAAATGAAGGCCAAAAGATATTTGCGGTGGTTCACGATGCTGGAAAAGATTCTCCTGTTGTCGTCATGTTTCATGGATTTACGGGCAACCACATAGAAAATCGGTTCATATTTGCAAAAATGTCAAGAGAATTGGAAAAAATCGGAATATCCTCTATAAGATTTGATTTTAGAGGATCCGGTGACAGTGAAGGAACTTTTGAAGAAATGACGCTTTCAAGTGAGATGTCTGATGCTAAAGTTGTAACAGAATACGCGAAAAAGAGATTCTCAAAAAAATTGGGTGTGCTCGGTCTGTCAATGGGAGGAACGGTGGCGCTTTTAACGGCAAAAGATATCGTGCCGGATGCTCTATGTTTATGGGCGCCGGCGGCGAAAAACGCCGAAGTTTTCACAAAAGGCGGCATGCCTCCTTCTTCAAACAAAAACCTGGATGTTGGAGGATTGGCTATTTCACCAAAATTCATAGAAGAGATTATGAAGTTTGACGCATTTTCTAAAGCTCGATCGTATTATGGACCCGTTCTCATATTGCACGGCACAGAAGATCCAACGGTTCCGTTCGTTCACAGCAAAGATTTGGTGAAAGAATTTAAAAACGCCGAACTTGTACCAGTTGAAGGGGCAAACCATACTTTTACTTCAATTCCCTGGGCGAAATTTGTGATCGATAAAACTAAAAATTTCTTTCTTGACAAATTTTGACTTTTTACCTACTTTCTTTCATCGATAAAATTTTGTGCTATAATCATAACGTCTAATTAAATGTGTCGCAACATTATTAAGGAGGCGAATACGCTTAATGAACAATCGCATACTTTTGATGGTAAAAAATAAAGAGGTTCCAATAGATAAACAAGATCCATTTTTCTTTATGATAAGAGACTTGCTTTACAATGGCACATGGGAAGTCTTCGCGGCGGACATGCATGAACACCCTGATCAGCTCGAAAGGATTCACAAGCTGAAAGAATTGGAAAGCGGGGTTGGTGGTGTTTCTGGCTCACTTTTCTTGCCCATCTCCGTTGAGGAGATGGAAATTTACTTCGATGAAGTTGGATTGAAGCCGTCCGAACTCTGGCATGGAGTACCGGACGGTTTTTATGAATTGGCGCAGGACAAAGCCGAAAATGAAAGTCTGGACGAAGCTATAAAGTTACTGAATTTGGTAATAGAAAATTGGCCCGATTACGCTAAAGCGTACGAATTGAAGGGTTCTTTTTTAACTGAAAAGGGATTGTTGGAAGAGGGAGTAGAATTCTTACTTCACGCGATCAAATTAGATCCCACGTTGGTGGAAGCATACGCAGAATTAGGGCAAACTTATTACAGCCTTGAAGACTACGAAAAGGCTATAGAGTATTGGAAAAAGGAATTAGAATACACTCCGCACGACAAATTCGCGTATTTTATGATTGCCGATGCTTACCAGAAGATGGGAAAATTTGGGAGCGCTCTAGAAGCGTTGAAAAAATTTGCGGATGATGATAAGAAGAATCTGCTTGTGAGATATGAGATCATGGAACTTTACGAAAAACTTGGTGACTACGACAGCGCAAAAGAATACGAAGATGAAATTCTTAAATCAACTCCCTATTATCCCAGTGATATAGAACCATGGGCAAAAGTTCTCTTCAAAAACGGAAAGTACGACGAAGTCGTTAGGGTTGTCGAAGATCATATCAAGAAATACCCAATAGACAGCCACTTTAAGCTGTTGCTGGTAATTCCTTACGTCAAGCTTGGAAAGTACGATGAAGCGAAAAAAATACTTGAAGAGTTCAAACATCAAAAAGATTGGTATCTCTACGGCAAGAAAGAACTTTTCGAATCTAATTTGAACGAAGAAGAAATGTCCCTGTGTGGGATAAAATAATATATTTGCCCGTTGCCATCGCTGTGGGATTGGCAATGGGCAGCTTTTACAATGTTTTGATATACCGTCTTCCAAGAAAAATTTCGTTGATAAATCCGGCGCGCTCTTTTTGCCCTGTATGCCATCATCAGTTGGCATGGAAAGATAACATTCCCATTTTAAGTTATATAATTTTAAGAGGGAAGTGTCGTTATTGTGGCACACATATCTCATTGCGCTATCCAATTGTGGAAGGCATAACCGCAAGTGCGTTTGTAACAGCCATTTACCTTTCGCAAGATCCATTACAAATGATTTCTCTGTGGTTGTTGTATTCAGGTGCCATTGTGGCTTCTGCCATAGATTTTGAATACATGCTTATACCGGACTCAGCCGTTGTGATCACGGCAATAGGTGGCGTAATATGGGCAGTGCAATCTTCGCATCTCTTACTCTCTATTGAAACAGCCGCTGGAGCCTTCGCCTTATTCCTTTTAATATACTTACTCTCGCGTGGAGGAATGGGCTTTGGCGATGTTGAATTTTTTGGAGCACTCGCACTCTTTTTGACGCCGTTTTCAGCGGTTTTTGCGATTTTAATAGCGTCTGTAGTCGCGCTTATTTGGGCAATTCCACAACTTCTATCTCACAAAGCCAACAAAAAAACAAAGGTGCCATTTGGACCTTTTTTGGCCATTGGAACAGCGGTGGCAATGTTTTTGAATTTCAACACATTTATGTTCAAGGGGTGATAACGGTATGGACGTCAAATTCGAAGTGGTTCAGCTTAAAATTCCGGAAGGTTCAAATATCGTAGTTGGACAAACACATTTCATAAAAACCATAGAAGATCTTTACGAAGTGATGACAACTTCTTCACCAGGCGCAAAATTCGGCATAGCATTCAACGAAGCCTCAGGACCTTGTCTTATAAGGCATGACGGCAATGATGAAGCGCTTGAAAAACAGGCAATAGAGAATGCGAAAAAAATAGGGGCAGGCCACGTTTTCGTTATGCTCATGAAAGAAATTTACCCGATAAGCGTTTTGAACTCCGTTAAGCTAACCCAGGAGATATGCACCATCTACGCCGCCACGGCTAACCCTCTTCAGGCTATTGTGGCCGTGACGGAACAAGGACGCGGCATCGTAGGCGTAGTTGATGGCTTCTCTCCAAAAGGTGTGGAGGGCGAAAAAGATATCGAAGACAGAAAATCGCTTTTGCGTGATGTTATAGGATACAAGAGATGAGCTGTTAGAATCCACCTCTTCCACCACCACCAAATCCGCCACCAACGCCTCCGCCGAAACCACCAGAAGAACCGTTGTTTGATTGGACGGAGTTGGTGGCCGCATACATTGGCAGTCTGTACATAGATGAATACCAGTACATATCTATCCAGGCTGGATAAAGGGGAGAGGACTCAACGATTTTCGGATCTACTTCCTTTATAGCACGCGTAACTTTTTTGGCAACGCCGAGGGCTGTGCCGTAAATAAGGTATTTATCCCATAGCGCCACCGATTCCGGTGGTTTTTCTTTTATAAGAGAATAGTCCGTTAGGTATTTTTCAAAATTCTTCCATCGTAGATAGTATTCTCTCCCATTCTTCGTCCATTTTCCAAAGATATCTTTTGGAAGCACCAACATTATCCAGGCTACCGTCCAATCGGCGAACGCAAACCACGCGGAGTATTGAGCAATCATCGGATACGCTTTTGTGGAGACAATATAGGCTAAAAAGGACAGTGGTATTACAATCAGGGCAAAAATTGCTAAAATCTTTGCGATGGTATTTCCAGAAGTAACTATGTAATTTCTTTTTTCCACTTCCGAATAAACTTGATTTTTCCAATTTGTATAGGCAGACAAGAATTCCTTTGAAAAAACTATGTTTCCCTTCATCGAATCTCTCAAACTTTCGGGATCGAAAATACCTTCAGTGGAGTAAGGCTTTATGACGAGTTTTAGGAGAAGGTTCTCACTTTCATCCAACGGTTTTTTCCCTTCACTTATCTTAAAAGTGCTCTTACCGGCGAATTCCAGATATCCCTTTTCAACGAGGCTCAGAATCGTGGCGGCAAAGGCGTCACCATCTGGATCGGAAACTATTCTTTTCACGATGGAATTCACCACGGCTGGTGGATCATCGTAAGGCAAGTCTCTTTCATATTCAGAATTCAATCTAACCTTTGGTTCTCTTCCGAAGAAGTAAAACGATGCAAAAGGAATTACCCCTGCCAGGGCTAACAAAACCATCCAGGTAATCCATGTTATTCTCGCATTTGACACGTAAGAGTTTTCGATCTTCAAAATGTCCGAATAGTTTTTATTCAGCGTTGAAGCGTACAAAGTTTTCGTTTCAGGAAAAATGAACCTGGCTTCCGCGTAAGCCTCTGGTGGAAAGTTCACGTACGTTATAACATATTCGTTTTTGTCATGGCTAACAACATGTGGAACGTCAATTGGGTGAACGAAGACGTTTTTAACCTTGAAATTCGATGGAAATTTGTAAACAACCGTCAAATTGTGAACCCATGAAGGTGTGTTATCTCCCCAGAATTTGTGGAAAAATTGTGAAAAGCCTTCTCCATTTTGAAAAGCGTTATAAACATCGTAGGAAAGGTTCATCTCAACTTTGTCTCCACCAGCTTTCGGAACGTTGTACCCTCCATTCAGATATATTCTCAGATCAAATCCTCGTGACGTTACGCTTCCCGTTTTCTTCAATATTTTTGCGCCTTTAACGGATACTTTGAAGTTTTCAAGTTGGACTCCTTTTGGAAGCATCATGTAAGGGGCTAAGCCGTGGTACGCCTTTTTAAAGGTGTAAAATTCATGTTCTTGAATATGGGCAACTCCTTGAGGATCGAGATCAACTTCTATTAGGGCTTTATCGACGTTCAAAACGGATTTAGAAACTGCCAGGTAGCCGTTGGCATACATGACAAGGAATATTCCGAATCCAGCAGCAAGCACAACTATTAACACACGTAAAAATATTCCCACTTTGTTCATTTTTTGACTCCTTTTGGAATTTTACCGAACATTTCCTTTATCTCTTCTTTTCTCATTTTGTTGTTGAGTTCCTTTACAACAGAATAAGCTTTTCCGTCTTTCACGTGTTTTTCCACTTTAAAATGCTTGTCGGCAATGGCAGCTATTTGAGGCATATGTGTTATGACTATGAGCTGGGTATCTTTTGAAATCTCTTTGAGTTTTTCAGCCACCACGTCAGCCGTCCTCACTCCAACGCCTGATGCAACCTCATCAAAGACAACGGTCTCAACCGGGAGTTTTCTTCCAAGCGCCGCTTCCAATGCCAGGTAAAATCTTGCCATTTCTCCTCCGGAAGATATTTTTGAGAGTGGAAGGAAACCAAGGCCAGGATTAAGCAAACCAACGAATTCTATGGAATCTCTCCCACTTTCAGTAAAATCTGTCTCCACGTAAATGTAATCTATTTTTGCTTCTTTCATTCCAAGATCTCGAAGGTTCTTTTCGGCATTTTTCAACAAATTTCTGGCGGATTCCTTTCTCAACTCACTTATTTTTGACGCGAGCGGAAGCATCTCGTTTTCCAATTCCTTCAAACGCCTGTTTGCCTTTCTAAGAACGTTAGCTTTTTTATCGAGCTCTGCCAGATGAGAATGAAACTCTTCGAGTTTTTCTTGCACATCTTTCAATGTGGGACCATATCTTCTTTTGATTCTTTCCACTTGTGATATCTTTTTTTCAAGCTCTACGATTTTTTCTTCGTCGATTTCCTGCTCCATGCCGTAGCTTTCTAACTCGCGCTCCAAATCGGCCATTTCATCCTGTATTGATTGCGCACTCTCCAAAAAGCGCTCTGATTTTTCATCTAGAATACGGAGCTCTTTGGCTTTTTTTACCAAATTGAATGCGGCTTCTTCCATGCCACCCTCACCGTTTATTATGTAAAGCATCTCTTGAACATTTTGAATGATTTGCTGTGCATTTGAGAGCCGCTTGTAATCGGAAAGCATTTCTTCGTATTCTTCTTCACTTACAAAACTACTTTCTATCTTTTCGATTTCTCTTTCGGTGATTTTCGCTTCTTCCTCTATTTCTTCGAGGTTCTCTTTCTGAATCGTCTTTTTGATGTGAGTGTATTCTTTGAACAATTTTCTGTACTCTTTAAGTAAGGCATTTATCTTTGAATCGAAAAGATCAACGAATGCCATGTGTGTTTTCGGATCTCGTATGATTCCAGATGCACCCTGGCTATGAATAACGAGAAGAGACTCCACGAAACGTTTCAAATGGGAAAGCGTCGTTAAAGAGCCGTTTATCTTTGCACTTGTCCGGGATGGATTGAATTTGATCGAGACGATCTTTTCATCGTCGTCAACGAGAAATCGACCTTCTACTTCGCTTTTTTCAACCAGAGACGGCCTCTCACCGAATAAAGCTTTTAATGCGGACAAAAACAACGATTTTCCCGCACCAGTTTCTCCCGTTACAACGTTTAAGCCTTCGGAAAATTCGAGGCTTATCTCATTAAAAAGCACGAAATTCTTTACGTGTATTTCCGCTAACATTCACATACCCCTTTTATAGCTCGAACCATCTTTTGTTCTTTTTATAAAACCATAATCCACAAGATACCTTCTTATGGCTATGTAATCATCATAAATTGGCGCCAAAATAGCGTTCACTTCGCTTTCGTCGTACAGTTGCCCTTTCTTGAATGCTCGTGAAATTTCTTTTAAAACGTAGAATTTGAAGGAATATTTTGAGGGCATCGTTTTGAGAGAGCCATCTTCGTTGAAAAACCTCTTTCTCACTTCTTCTTGCCATATTTTCCCCAACGCCTTTGCATCTTGATTGAAGATCTTTTTTTTGTATTTTGCCGGAATAAGCTCCAAGAGCTGCGTGTGTTTCCTTATCTTCCCATTTTTCAAGAACTCCTCTGTTTTCTCTACTACAGCTTTTCCAATTCCTTTTATCTCTTTAAGCTTTTCAACATCCAATCCGGTTTTTTCTACCGTTTCAGCTGCAAAACGATAAGTGCGAGCTTTAAAAGGCTCTTCCAGGAAATCTTCCATATCTGCCATTTCTTTGAAAATTTTTGCAAGCTCTGATTTTCCCATATTTTCCACTCTCCGAGTGGGATTATAACATCGACGGTGACTTATTTTACCTAAAATGACTCATCGTGTTGGTAGACACTAAAAAAGCTACGCTCTCACGGATGAGTATCTGAACGTACCTCATATTCACTAATTTCCACAAGTACTTCAAAAAATTGTCTTTCGTAATATTCACGCGCAACGTAAGTTAAAAATTCAAGAGTCATTTCACTTTGAAGAGCTTTCCAAATCCTATTAAGATCAAAACAAACCCCGCGAACATGAGAAATATCATTCCGTAAAAGCTTACAGTTGACATGGGCATTAGACCAAATACGTATTTCATCGCATTCACTATGTAAATTACAGGAAGAGAATAGGCTATTTTTTGCATGGATTTCGGCATGATTTCCACTGGAAAGTAAACGCCTGAAAAGAACATGACAATGGTATAAACAACGCTTGATATTTCACTCGCTATTTTCGCGCTGGGCGAAAAGAATAGAATTATCATACCAATACCCATCATTCCAAAAGTCGAAGAAATGACCAAAATGGAAAATTTTGCCACATTTATATCGTAATGCGTCCCAAAAACAAGCATTGCAACGAAAAGAAGAAAAATAATTGAAAGGTAAGTTTCTATCACCTTTTCAAGAATAAAAGCACCGTAAAATTGCCATTTGAATAGTGGAAATGTCCACATCTTTTTGATCACTTTTTTGTCCCTTAAATGAGCCAATGATGCCGTCATGGAAAAAATGCCAGCCGAAAAAATGCTCAAAGCAAGTATTCCTGGAATAAGGGTATCAAGATATGAAAGTTTCTGGTTTGAAAAACTCACATCTTTGCTGACAACCTTTATCACAGGCGTTACTCCATTTTTTTCGTTCAAGAATTCAGTTATTCTCTTTCCCAGAGAAACGTAATATTCATTTGACTGAGCATTTGAAGGGTTCAAGTATAAAATCAGCGAGTTTGAAGTAGAAGAAGTGGAAAGAGTTATTCCCATATCCATCTTGCTTTTCATAACAGCCGTTCGCAAATCAGCCGCATTTTTAAATCTTACAAAGCTTACATTCTCAATCTCAGGAAGCTTTTTTACTCCCATTATCCCGATCTTAACATTGGAAGAAGTGTACAATCCTGAAAATACAAAGCCGAAGATTATCAAAATGACAAGTGGGAAAAAGATGTTAAAAAACATGTTCATTCTGTCTCTGATCGCGTTAAGCGTTAAAGCCACAAATGATGACCAAAATCTCATCTTTAAACCTCCCACTTGAATTTTTTAACGCTGTAAAAAAGCATAAACGCAGCCCATGCAAGGGGAACAAAAATATTCAAATAAAGGGGTGTAGTTGAATAACTTATCCCCATAAGCGCTCTTAGCCCATTTGCCAAATAAGTGGTTGGCAGTGAATAGGCCATGATCTTTACGATAAATGGCACGTTATTTACAGGAAAGAAAAGTCCCCCTAAAAACATAAAGAGAAAGTTTAATATGTTGGCAATGGCATTTCCAGAGTTCGCACTTTTAGAAATGCTCGCCACAAAAAAACCGAATGGCATCGTTGAAGCAATGACAAAGAGCATAAACGAAATGGAAATGGCGTCTATTTTAAGATGAGCTCCAAGCGCGATCCCCGTTATCAAGATTAATGTAATTTGGATGAGTTCAAGAAGAATATTGGAAAGCGACATTCCAAGCACATAGTTAATTTTTGTTATAGGGGAAACAAAGAGCCTTCTTAAAACTTTTTTCTCTCGCTGAACCAATAAATCGTCAGTTATACCAAAAAGTGAAACCGTCATAAGAGCCATGACGATTATTCCAGTGGTTAAAAAATCAACGTATGAGAATTTTTTTCCATTCTGTGTCAGATACTTTATTTCTAAAGAAATGGCGTGCTCTTTTTTCATTTTCAAAAATTTTTTGTTAAACGAAGAAAGAACCGAATCTAAAATCGAAAAAGCGATATTTGAACTTTGACTATTTCTCCGTTTGTATATCGTGACAATTGGATCAGCTTTTAAAGGTAATTTTGTTATTTTCGCATACACCAAAGAATTAAAGTCTTTTGAGATAACCATTACCGCATCTATTTTTCCATCCTTTAAATCTTTCAAAAAAATTCCAAGCGCCTTTGTTGTAGTGGCACTTTTTAAACAAGAAATGGGGCTTTTTCCATCTTTATGAGCCATTTTTTCCAACGTGGTGGTAATGTAACTGGCAAAATCAAAATTTGTCCTTCTGAAAGTGGTATTCTCGTTTACAATGGCGATCCTTACATTTACAGACTTTTGAACATTGGAAAAGACGCTAGCCAATATCAAAAGAAGCAAAATTGGAAAAACGATCATCCAGAAAAGGGCGGAAGGATTTTTAACGCTTGCCGTTGTTAAAGCTTTAAAAACGCTGAAAGTTCTTTTCAATCCCTCAAACTCCTTCCAGTTAGTTTCAGAAAGATGTCTTCGAGATTTGATTGTCTTACGATAAGATCCCTAACTTCTACTTTTCTTTTTTCAACCCAATCAAGAAAAATTTTCATGGTTTTTGGAAGATCATAAGCCTTCAAAAACACTTTAGACTTTCCAAATTCAACTTCATGAAGTATTTCTTTTAGCTCTCCTTTCAAGTTTTCATCAACATCCAAATGAGCTTCTATTATTCTTTCTTCACCAAAAGCGTTTATCAACTCTTGGACACTTCCTCTGGCTATTATCTTGCCGTGATCCATTATGTAAATGTAATCGGACAAAAATTCGGCTTCTTCCATGTAATGAGTCGTGAGAAAGATCGTTTTACCATTTTCTTTTAAATTCACGATCATGTCCCACACGTTTCTCCTCGCTTGAGGATCCAATCCTGTTGTTGGCTCATCCATGAAAATGAGATCGGGATTTCCAGCCAACGCAACGCCTATAGCAAGGCGTTGACGTTGACCACCGGATAATTTTTCAACTTTTGTATTTTTCTTATCTTCAAGGCTCACTATTTTAAGGATTTCTTCTATTCTTAGTCCACTGGAGTAGAAGCCTCTAAAGGTCTTTAAAGTTTCAACAACGCTGAGATGATCAATGAAGTTATTTTCTTGAAGTACGACCCCAATCTTTTCTTTCAAACTAAGCGGAATTCCGTTTTTTATGTACGTTCCAAAAAGGAATACATCTCCTTCATCGTGTTTTTTCAATCCTTCCAATATTTCTAAAGTTGTCGTTTTACCAGCCCCATTCGGTCCTAACAACGTAAAAACTTCTCCCTTAAAGACTTCAAAGGATATACCATCGACCGCTTTCACATCATGATAATGTTTTTTAAGATTCTTTACCTTTAAAATGCTTTCTTTTTCCACTTTTTCCCCCAGTATTCGAAATCAAGTGATCCTATTTTTCTATTCCGATTCTTTCTTGAACTCCTGCACTGAAATAGTGCTTGATTTCTTTCATTTCAGTCACCAAATCAGCCATTTTCATTACATTTTCAGTAGCATATCTACCAGTTAAAATTAGTTCGGTTGAAGAGGACTTTTCTTTTATAAGTTTCAGAACTTCCTCCTCTTTTATAAGTCCTAAATAAATGGCAACGTTAACTTCATCCAATACCACAACGTCATATTTCCCGCTGGTGACTTTTTCTTTCGCCAACTCAAGGGTTTTTTCCGCCGCTTCTATATCTTCTTTTTTTGGGCCGCCTATTATGAATTCTGGCCGTCCACCCTGATAGAATTCTATTCCCAGCTTTTTAAAACTTTCCAATTCGCTCGTGTACTGACCTTTCATAAACTGAATGAAAGAAACTTTCAATCCAGCCCCTGCGGCTCTTGCGCTAAGACCGATGGCAGCGGTGGTTTTTCCCTTTCCATTTCCGGTATAAACTTGAACGTATCCTTTTTCCATTTGAAGATCACCTCACTTAAATATTTTGGCGATCATGGAAAAGAGGCAAAAAGCGTAGAACAATTTTCACCAGCCTCTCTCCACGAAGGCGTGGCGTCATGAGTCTCCCGGCTTCCGGTTTCATCCTACTCCTCATGCCTTCCCGAACATTTGTCAGTGGCTTTGTTATGAGTTTCGTAGCCGGTCACGGTGGCGGGCCCGCCCTGGATTTTCACCAGAGTTCCTCGTAGACTGGAAAATTATAGCATATGTATGCTATGATCCACTTTGAAAGATGGTTTAAAGATGAAAGGAGAAAAGATGAACAAGAAAAAGGTTTTGTTTATATGCACTCACAATTCCGCCAGTTCTCAGATGGCAGAAGGGTTTTTGAGAAGCATATATCCTGACAAATACGAAGTTGCAAGCGCTGGAACCATTGCATCCAAAGTCAATTCCTACGCCATTAAGGCAATGGAAGAAATAGGTATAGACATTTCAAATCACCGCTCAAAGAGCATAGAAGAATTCAAGGGTGAAATATTCGATTACGTCATTACAGTATGCGATCATGCAAACGAAACGTGTCCTTTCTTTCCGGGGAAGGTTCATATACACCACAATTTTGAAGATCCAGCACAGGTAGTGGGATCAGACGAAGAAAAGATGGATGCCTTCAGGCGTGTTAGAGATGAAATAACCAAATGGATAGAAGAAAATTTCGTAAAAGAAAGTGAAAAAAATGTCGAATTACGGGTAGAAAAGGAGGGATTGTCATGATCTTCGAAAAAGAAGTCTTACAGAAATTCTCAAAACATTCAATAGTTGCTGGAATACTGATGATAATAGTTGGAACTCTTGGGATTTTAATCCCCCCAATAATGAGCCTGAGCGCGGCGGTTTTCTTTGGTAGCGTTCTCGTTACAAGTTCCATTTTCACGGCGTACGCCACTTTTAAAAGTTACAAAAAATCTCATGGTGCTTGGCTCAAATCCGTCGTGCTTTTTATAACTGGTTTGCTTATGCTTGTTTTCCCTGGAATTGGTGTTGCGGCACTGGGTATTGTGTTTTCAGCTTACCTGTTGATCGATGCCTTTTCAAATTTCACTTTTGCATTTGATATATCCGGTTCTAAATTGAGTGCTTTGCTCGCCATATTAAACGGCACGTTGTCCATATTCCTGGGAATTTGGATGATAATGGGATGGCCTTTCAGTTCCATATTTTGGGTTGGGTTGATCGTTGGCATAAGTTTGCTTTTCGATGGGTTTGAACTCATAATGCTGGGTTCAATTGCGAAAAAAGGAAACTTTTAACTCACATTGTGCGTTAATGTTACAAGGTATTTCAAAAAGGGATTAAACCTCTCCTTCGAAAAAATTGTCCTTCGTAATGTTCAAGCACAACATGAGTTTCTAAGATTTAGAAGTCTTAATCCTTTCAAAACAAGAGTAAACGTTTGCCCTATCTTGACGTGCAAAGCCAATAAGAGTTATGCAACGTTTTTTCGATTCTTCAATTGCTCCAGCCGTAACGGCTGCTTTGGTTACGATCATTTGGATGCCTATTTTGGCACATTTTTGAACGATTTCAAAATTCACACGCCCCGTAAAAAAAAGGGCGGGAATTTCTATTTTGCTTGAATGAGAAACCAAAAACCCAATGCACTTCTCAACAGCGCTGTGACGTGAAACATCTTCACAAATATAAGCGTACTTTCTTTCTTTCAAATCAAAAATGCCGGCTATGTGGCATCCACCGGTTTCTAAAAAAATTTCTGAAGAGCTAAGTAAATCTTCCATGCTCGTGGATATCGTTTTTATATCCACACAGTTCGCGTTGCATTTTCGTTTTGTGTTTAACGCTTTTTTCTTAGAATCGTTTGGCTTCACTTTAACCTTTGATGTAAATATATTCACATCCACATTTGCATCACTTATGAGTCCCTTACAATAAAGGTATCCAACAGCCAGATATTTAAGTTCTTTTGGCGTGCACGAAATCGTACCAACGGTATTTTCGTTAAAGAGTATTTCGATCATCTTCTCTTCGATGACGGAGTCTTTCATCTTTTTAGATCCTTTTTCATCTATCCTTAAGATTTCCGTTTTTCTCATCATTTTAATCACTTCGCACATATAAAATTTTCGTCGGCTTTGCTGACATTCTCCCCATAAATAGTGGCGGACTTCTTACATAAAAACGATTTCAGAAACAAAATTCATAGAATTGCCAATTTTTGAGCCTTATTTTCAAAATTCACAAACCACTTTACCGTATCTTGAAGCGTTTCAACAAAAGGCCTTGGAACGTATCCTAATTCCTTCGTTGCTTTTTCATGCGAAAAAGTATAGTCCATGTTCAACGTATGAACAGAATAAGGAGTAAAAATTGCCTTTTTCCTTCCCAAAACAGACGTTACCAATGAAAAATACGACAAAAGCATTGCATTTCTTTTTCCCAACATGACAAACGGTCCTCTTTTACCGGTGATTTTTCTCAATTCTTCCATCATTTTATCCATTTCCACTTTCTCGCCACTCAGTATGTAAGCTTCCCCTTTTTCGCCTTTTTCACATGCCTTTATCGCTCCATCTGCCACATCACGAACATCTACAAAATCAAAAGAGCCTTTTATCCCTATTGGTAATTCATCATGTAAAAATCTCAATATCATCGTACCCATCTCTGATTTCTTGAAATCGTAAGGTCCCACTATCCCCGTCGGGCATACGATGACAACATCAAGTCCACTTTTTGTCGCGTTCAGCACTTTCAAAGCGGCAAAAGCTTTTGTCTTTCCATACACTCCTGTCGTCAGTTTGGGATCAAATGGAGTGTTCTCATCTATAAAACTTCCACGTGGCAACTCTGCAAAAGCATGAACGGAACTCATGTAGAGTATCCTTTTAACCTTGAAGATCTTCGCAGCATTTAAAACGTTTTCAACGCCCTTTACATTCACACTTTGAATTAAACCTTTCTTTCCTGTACCTATACTTATCAATGCCGCTAAATGATATATGAAGTCCACGCCTTCGACAGCTTTTTTCACATCTTCAAAATTTCTGACGTCTCCTTCCACTTTTTCAACATTTAATCCCTTCAAAGGGGTTAAATCATCATCTTTCAATACAAGAACTCTCACTTTTTCACCTCTCTGAAGGAGTTTCCTGATAAGAACGTTCCCCACGTGTCCAGTTGCACCGGTAACAAGTATCATTCCTCCACCTCCACATACGTCATGGTGCACTTTTTGCGCTTTTTGAGGAATTGAAGATCTTTATCATCCTGAAAAATCCATCTGATATCACATCTAAGTCTTTTGGTGGTATTCTTTCCATGACGTCATTTATCACCTTCTCAAAATTTTTCACCGTCAAGTCGAATATCCTTTTTCCTTTATCGGTAAGTTCTACATTTATTACTCTTCTATCATCGCTATTTCTCACTCTTTTAAAGTATCCCTTTTTCTCCATGCCGTCTACCAAAACCGTAACGTTGGACTTCGCTATTGAAAATACCCTGGCAAGCTCGCTCATCTTCTTGCTGGATTTCATGCCAATATACATAAGTATGTAAAACTCCATCGTCTTCAAATTTTCAGTTTCCTCGCAGCTTGGAAGTATTTTCGTGAAATTGATGATGAGGTCAAAAACCATTTCCAATATCTTTTTACTTTCGTTCTTTTCCATCTTATCCTCCTCCGATTTGTTAGACTGACAACGAAAATAAAAGTTCAAAAAATGAACAGTTAAAAATAAGAATTATATTTTCCAATCATGCAAACGAATATCATTGCTTGAACATTATGAAGGACAATTTTTTCGAAGTCCTGTCAGATTCGATTCCCTTTTGAAATACTTTGTAACATCAACGCGCAGATTGAAAAATTCAAACACAAACATTTTAAAATTGAACATATTCAGGCATTCTTCGTGGTGCGACTATGTATTTAACATTTCTACCAATGTTTTTCAATTTTTACACATGGCACGAGTAAAAAAATACATAACAAATGCTTTATAATATCGATAGCATTTTACAATTTGCTAAAGAAGAGGAGGAGGAAGCATCTTGGAAGGAAGAATAGAGCAACATCCAATACTTCAGTTCAAGAGAAAGAAGAAAATTAAGTTTTATTTTGAAGACAGAGAAATAGAAGCTTTTGAAGGAGAAACCGTGGCCGCTGCGCTTCACGCGGCAGGAATAAGGGTCTTGAGACACACACCTAATTTGGGTAGGCCGGCAGGTCTCTTCTGCGCAATAGGAAAATGCTCGTCATGTCTGATGGAAATAGATGGTATTCCAAACGTCAGATCTTGCATGACAAAGGTTAAAGAAGGAATGAGAGTCAGGAGACAAAAGGGAAAAGGTGATGTGCTATGAATCTCTATCAAGCTGTGATAATTGGCGGTGGGCCGGCTGGTATGATGGGAGCAATAACATTAGGTAACCATGGCGTGAAAACGATCATTCTGGATGAGAATGAGAGTATCGGAGGGCAACTTGTAAAGCAAACTCACAAGTTTTTCGGTGATCACGCTCACTACGCTTCTACAAGAGGGTTTGAAATAGCCCAAAAACTTGATGAAGAAATCTCAAAGAATAAAAACATCGAAGTTGAAAACAACGCAACGGTTATAGGGATTTATCCCAACAACACCGTTGTTTACACAAAGGATGGACAAGAACACAAAATTCAAGCTAAAAAGATTCTTATAGCAACGGGTGCCATGGAAAAACAGCTTCCGTTTATCAACTCAGATCTTCCCGGCGTTTACGGTGCAGGCGCCGTGCAAACGCTCATGAACGAATACGGTATTATGCCTGGCAAGCGCTTTCTTATAATTGGTTCTGGAAACATCGGCTTGATATTGGCTTATCAACTCATTCAGGCTGGCGTGGAAGTGAGAGCCATAGTCGAGGCTCTTGGAAAAGTTGGCGGATACGATGTCCACGCCAACAAGGTGAAAAGATTGGGCGTTCCAATTTTACTCAATCATACGATAGTGAAAGCCATTGGCGATGAAAGCGTACAAGGGGCGATTATAGCCAAAATAGATGATAAATTCCAAACGATACCCGGAACGGAAAGAGAAATGGTTGTGGATACGATAGCCATCTCCGTTGGACTTACTCCACTTACCGAATTGGCAGAACAAGCCGGCTGCAAGGTCGAATTTATACCAGAACTTGGCGGGTATGTTCCCATACGCGATGAAAGGATGAGAACGACAAATCCAGATGTCTTTATAGCGGGAGACCTTTCTTCAATAGAAGAGGCTACAACCGCAATGATAGAAGGGAAAATAGCGGCTTTAGAAATGGCTCGGGATATAAATGGCAGCGATACAAAAGAGGAGATAGAAGAAGAATTAAGAACCCTTGCACTTTTTAGAAGTGGCCCAAAATCTGTTAAGATCAGATCGGGGCTGGAAAAAATGGGGATAAAAATCTCCATTCCCACCAAACCCATCATCAACGAAAAAAAAGAAGATGTCATAGGAAAATTAAGAGCCGTCCTGGAATGTGATGAAGAAATACCGTGTAACTCATGTGAAGCGTCATGTCCATTTGGGGCCATTCACATAGGTGAAAACCTTAACAGCACGCCCGTTTTAGATGCCGAAAAGTGTACAGGATGTGGTACGTGTGTTAACGCGTGTCCTGGATTGGCAATATTCATGATGAAAGAAAACGAAGAAGAATCAACGGTAACGTTGGGGATCCCTTACGAACTCTTACCACTTCCCGAGAAAGGTCAAAAGATGTGGGGGCTCAGCAAAGAAGGAAATTACGTTTGCGATGTTACAGTCGAAAGGGTGGTTAAGTATCCCAACAAGACTAATATCGTCTACGCAAAATTTCCAATAGAATTCAAAGATACCGTAAGACATTTTGCCTTCCCTAAAAAAGAAAGCCCCATCGTCTGTAGATGCGAAGAGGTCTCTTTGGAACAAATTGAAAAAGTCATAGACAGTGGCGTTACCGATTTTGAAGAGATAAAAAGGTTGACAAGAGTTACAATGGGTCCTTGCGGAGGAAAAAATTGCAAATTGGTCGTTTTGGGAATTCTATCCAGAAAAACCGGTGTTCCCATTTCGAAGCTTTCACATGGAACATCAAGGCCGCCGGTAAAACCGGTTGAATTTTCCGTTTTCAAAAAAGGTGGCGATGATAAATGAAGTCAAACGCATCAGTCGTGATAATAGGCGGTGGAATAATTGGAACTTCAATAGCTTTTAACCTTGCAAAACTTGGCGTAAAAGATGTGGTTGTCTTCGAAAAATCGTACATCTCTTCCGGTTCCACTGGAAGATGTGGAGGAGGAATAAGACAACAATGGACTTCTCCAATGAACGTCCGCCTTGCAATGAGAAGTGTGGAACTCTTCAAAAGATTCAAAGAAGATGTTGGCATGGATATAGAGTATTACCAGGGAGGATATCTCTTGCTCGCTTACGATGAAAAGGAGATGGCCGATTTCGAAAACAACGTAAAAATTCAGAAAAATGAAGGCTTGGATGTTGAATTAGTCACACCAAAAGAAATTCACGAAAAATTTCCCTTCATGGATTTGGAGGGAGTCGTTGGTGGTACGTGGTGTCCCAGCGATGGTCACGCAAATCCACAAATTGCGAATATAGCGTATGCGTTGAAAATAAAGGAAATGGGAGTGGATTTGAACACTCACACCGAAGTGAAAGGCATAGATGTTCAAAATGGTAAGATAGTGGGAGTAGAAACAGACAAGGGATACGTTAAAACAAACGTAGTTGTGAACGCCGCAGGCGGATTTTCACATGAAGTTGGCAAAATGGCTGGCGTCGATATTCCAACCTATAGCGAAAGGCACCAGATACTTGTGACAGAAGCGATAAACCATGTGTTAGATCCAATGGTGATAAGCTTCAAGAAAAATTACTACGTTAGGCAAACGATGCACGGATCGTTTATAATGGGACAGAGTGATAAAGAACCCGCAAGGGGAAACGATCTTGGCCATACAGTGGAATTTTTGGAAGAGATGGCTCCAAAGATGGTTCACGACTTTCCATTTATGAATCATCTTCACATAGTGCGGCAATGGTCGGGTGCTTACAACGTTTCGCCTGATGCGCAGCCAATAATAGATGAAGCAGATAACATTTCAAGGTTCATATTCGCTGTTGGCTTTAGTGGCCACGGTTTTATGCTTGCTCCGGCAGTTGGAGAAGCGGTAGCGGAAATGGTGGTGTACGGAAAATCAAAAACGATGGACATCAGTAACCTTAAAATGGAAAGATTCAAAGGTAAAAAAATAAGCAAAGAAAGAAACGTCGTCTAATTTCAAAAAGTGAGGTGGAGTGCTGTGAAGGGAATTACACGAAAGATGCTATGGGTGGATCTTTCAAAAGGTAAAAGCGAAATTAGGGAAATACCACCAGAAATTTACGAAAAGTATCTTGGAGGACTTGGAATAGCCACGCGTTTGTTATTTGATGTGGCACCAACCGGTGTTGATCCATTTTCTCCAGATAATCCTCTAATAATAGCGCCTGGATTGTTGGTTGGAAGCGGTCTACCAACGGCGTCTAAAACAACTGTAACTTTTAAGTCCCCTGAAACGAACGCTTTTGGCAGAAGTGTAAGTGGAGCATATCTGGGAGTTGCCATGAAAAAGGCTGGATACGATGCCATGGTTATTGTTGGAAAAAGTGAAAAACCCGTGTATTTGATGATAGAAGATGACAAAGTTGAAATAAAAGATGCCTCACATCTTTGGGGAAAAAATGTGATCGAGGCCCAAAAGATCATAAGAGAAGAGCTTGGAAAGGATTTCAGAACGGGAGTTATAGGTCCAGCTGGTGAAAAACTTTTAAAGATCTCAGATATTGATTTTGAAGAGAGACAATCCGCCAGAGGCGGTGGCGGTGCCGTAATGGGAAGTAAAATGCTGAAAGCCATCGCCGTGAAGGGAACGAAGAATGTGGAATATGCAGACAAAAGTGCTTTAACAGAAGAAATTAAAAAGTGGAACAATCTAATAAATTCCTCTGAAGCAAAAAGATTGGATATGTCGTACGGTTCTGGAGAATTTTACACATGGATGAACAAAGAAAGGGGAGTTTTCCCAACTAAAAATTGGAACGAAAGCTATTTCGAAGAAGCGTACAATTCAAAAGATGGTGTATCACACTTAGATCCTTACTATTGGGCTCCAAAGTACACGAAAGGCTACCATCCATGTCCAAATTGTACCAAACCGTGTGGAAGATATGTGAAGATCGAAGAAGGCAAGTATGCTGGCACTGAAGTTGACGGTGTTGAATATGAGCTTCTCTACTCACTTGGTGGAGATTTAGGAATAGATAACATCGAAGTAAGCATGAAACTAAATGAAATTTGTGACAAAGCTGGTGTAGACGGAATTTCTGCCGGAGTAACTTTGGCGTGGGCAATGGAGGCCTACGAAAAAGGTCTGTTAACTAAAGAAGACACAGATGGGATTGATTTGAGATTCGGCAACGAGGATGCGGCCATCGAAGCCATGGAGAAGATCGTGAATCGCGAAGGAAAACTTGGCGAATTGCTCGCGGATGGTGAAAAAATAGCGGCCAAAAAATTGGGAAAAGGTTCCGATAAATTCACCACAGAAGTTAAAGGTCTGGAAATGCCAGCTTACGACGTAAGAGGCTTAAAAGGAATGGCCCTTGCAGAAGCCGTATCTGTGAGGGGAGCGTGCCATCTTACGGGAGGTATATACGGTCCTGAGCTTACAGGTTCCTTCTGGAAAATGAGTGATATAGATAGATTTTCAACTGAGTGGAAAGGCTACGAAGTAAAAACGGGTGAAGACTTCATGACCGTTTACGACACTCTTGGCATGTGCAAATTCTCAAGGGGTATTTTTCTTATTGAAGGCCTACTTGATGGGGTAAAAGCTGTAACAGGCGAAGACTTTGATGTTGCAACAATGATGATAATAGGAGAAAGAATATACAATCTTCAACGCCTTTACAACGTTAGAGAAGGTTTGACAAGAAAAGATGATTACTTGCCATATCGTGTAACTCACGATCCAATTTCTAATGGTGTGTCTAAAGGACATTACGTAAAAGAGGAAGAACTTCAGAATATGTTAGATCAATACTACATGGTCAGAGGATGGTCAAAGGACGGCATTCCAACGAAGATGCATCTCTTTGAACTTGGATTAGAAAAAGAAGCGGAAGAATTAGGCGCAAATATATAAGCGAAAACATCTAATTTAAAAAGCGCTCCCGTTTTTTAAAGAAAGGATGATGAAAATATGACATTTGTAAATAAAAAAAGAGGAAGATCAACCTGAAGTCCGGATTCGTATGCTTAGCGGGAGCGCCTAACGTTGGAAAATCTTCCATTGTCAACGCTTACATTGGAAAAAAGGTTTCCATAGTTTCAGATAAACCGCAAACTACAAGAAACAGGATAAATGCCATACTAAACTTAAAAGAGGCGCAAATCGTCTTTGTTGATACGCCGGGTATTCATAAACCGGTTCACAAACTTGGAAGTTATCTTGTAAAAATAGCCGTAAAAGCCCTCGAAGGTAATGATTTGTTGCTATTTGTCGTGTCCGCTGAAAGATTTGGTGAGTTTGACAGGATAGTTGCAGAAAGGGTTCAAGCCTCTGGAATACCTTTTATTGGCGTTGTAAATAAAATGGATAAAGCTTCCACAAAAAATGTGGAAATGGCACATGAGATGTTTAAAAGCATGTCAAAGTGCGTTTCAATAAAGCACGTTTGCGCAATTAAAGGCGAGGGATTAAACGAACTTCTTGACGATGTGATAAACAACCTTCCAGAATCTCCAGCCTTTTATCCTCCAAATATGATAACCGATAAGCCGCTGAGCTTTATGGTTTCCGAAATAGTAAGGGAGAAGATATTTTCTCTTACGCACCAGGAAATCCCATACTCAACGGCTGTAAGTGTTGATTACATTGAAGAATTTCCAAATTTGATTAAAATATGGGCCACGATATGGATAGAAAGAAAATCACAAAAGCCTATCCTTCTCGGCAAAGGCGGAAAGATGATAAAACAAATAGGCGTTAAAGCACGTCAGGACATTGAAAATCTTCTTGATAAACACGTTTTTCTTTCCCTTCACGTAAAAGTGAAAGAAAAATGGACGGAAAACGAGAAGAATTTGAACGAGATTTTCAAAGATGAATTATCGTAAAAACGTTGCGAATACTGAAAAAGAGGTGAAAAAATGGAGACAGGCGCTGAAAAGGTTATATGGGATCTCAGCGATCTCTATTCAAGCGAGGAAGCGTTGAAAAGAGACGCAAACGATGTTTTAAAACAAAGCAAAACTTTTAATGAAGAGTATCATGATGTGAAAAATCTTTTTAAAGACGCACAGAAAACACTTGAAGCGGTAAAGAAACTAGAAAGCATTTATTCTAAAATGGCTCGAATTTCTCAGTACGTTAGCCTTAGATTTTCCGCAGATACGTCTTCTGAGAAGAACAAAAAACTGTACGCATGGGCTGAAAATGTTGAAAATGAAGTTGAATCCAATTTGCTTTTCATTCAAATAGCTTTTTCCAAGATGAGTGATGAAGAATTCAAGACAGTTTCTGAAACTCTAAAGGATTATCGCCATTTTTTGGAATCTGCAAGAAAGTTCAGAAATCACACGCTTGGTGAAAAAGAAGAGCAAATCATAGTCTACAAAAACTCCACAGGCTCGAACGCTTTCGTCAAATTCTACACGCAACTGACATCCAAGTACAAATTCAGAATGGAGATAGATGGAAAAACACTTACACTCAACTCTTCCCAATTGAGATCCTTGCGCACACACCCCGATGCCAAAGTGAGAGAAGAAGCGACTTCCAAACTCTTTAAAAGATATAAAAAGGACGCTTTAAGCATTGAAACGGCCTACAACGCGGTTGCAAAGGATTACGATTTTGAGGCAAAATTGAGAAATTATCCAACACCCAATAGCATGAGGAACCTTCAAAACGAAGTGAATGATTCCGTGGTTAACGCATTGGTAGAAGTAACGACAAAAAACAATTCTCTTGTTAACAGGTATTACAAGATAAAGGCAAAACTTTTGAACGTTGAAAAGATAAAGTTGAGTGACGTTTACGCTCCAATTGGAAAAACAACTAAAAAGTTCACGTGGGAAGAAGCGTCAAACATTGTCAGGCAAACATTTCACTCTTTTCATCCAACTTTTGGAAAGATCGTTGACGAGTTCTTTGATAGACACTGGATACACGCTGCGCTTAAACCTTCAAAAAGTGGTGGGGCTTTTTGCTCTTACGCCGATCCGGGTCACCATCCTTACGTCCTTGTAAACTTCACAGGTGAGATCAGGGATGTTATGACGTTAGGTCATGAGCTTGGTCATGGTGTACATGGATATCTTTCCAGAAAGCAGAACATTCTTCAATACAGCACCCCTCTTACAATGGCGGAAACGGCATCCACATTTGCCGAAACGCTCCTTATGGATCATTTCCTGGAAACGCTTCCAAAAGAAGAGATTGTGCCATTCGTTTCTTCAAAAATCGAAGACCTTTTCGCTACAATGAACAGGCAAAACATGTTCACAAGATTTGAACGTAGGGCTCATGAAAAGATATCCAAAGAAGGCGCTTCATTTGAAGAATTGTCCGACATATATGAAGAAGAACTCCATCTTATGTTTGGTGACGCCGTCATTTATAATCCGGAATTCAGATGGGAGTGGTCAAGCGTACCTCATTTCTTCCACACGCCATTTTACTGTTACGCCTACGATTTTGCCCAATTGATGGTGTTGTCACTTTATCAAAAGTACAAGGAGGGAATGCCGAATTTCAAAGAGAAGTACATAAAGTTGTTGGAATCGGGAGGTTCCGATTCACCTCAAAATCTTTTAAAGCCATTTGGAATAAATTTAAGCGATCCTGACTTTTGGCAAGGAGGGTTCGATTTTATAGAAAGAGATCTCTTAACAAAATTGGAGGAAAACGCATGAGATTTTTAATCGCACAATCTGGTGGTCCCACAGCGGTGATAAACGCTTCATTAGTTGGGGCAATTCAACGCGCCAAAGAGAAAGGACATGAGATCTTTGGAAGCCTTTACGGAATAGAAGGAATTCTCAATTCTAAAATTGCTCCTTTGAATTTTGAAAGAGACGAACTTGAAAGAATTTCACATACGCCAGGCGCGTTTTTAGGCTCGTGCAGGCATAAATTACCAAACGATCCGACAGATGAAGAATACGATATGATTTTCAAAAAAATAAAAGAAGAAAAGATAGACGCTTTTCTATACATAGGTGGAAATGATTCCATGGATGCGGTTTCAAAGCTTTTTCACCAAGCTGAAAACAGAGAAATTCCTTTGATAGTTAACGGCATCCCAAAGACAATAGACAACGATCTTATGAAAACAGATCATTGCCCTGGTTTTGTAAGCAGCGCAAAGTTTCTAAATGTTATCGCTTCTGAATTTGTGATCGATTCGTTCTCTTATTCCACCTTTCCAATATGCGTTATTGAAGTTATGGGGAGAGACACAGGCTGGTTAAGCATTTCTTTGAAATACGTAGAAAAGCTCGTGGATGGACTAAAAGTCTTAACTTACGTTCCGGAGAAGCCCATCTCAGAAGAAAAAATGATCGAAGATGTGAAAAGGTACTCCAAACAGCCTTTGTTAGTTGCAGTTTCAGAGGGGATCAAAAATGAAAAGGGAGAATACTTTCATTCTACAAACACAATGGACGCTTTTGGACATCCAAAACTCGGAGGAGTAGGTGAATACGTCTCACATATCTTACAAAAAGTAAAAAAAGTAAAATTTGTCAATCCATCTTTTACTCAGCGAGCGGCTTCCCATTTTGTTTCTCATCTGGATTTTGAAGAAGCAAAGATGGTTGGAGCACAAGCCATAGACATTTCGGAAAGTGGAAAAAGCGGTCTCTTTATGGCAATAGAAAGGGTGGAAAACGATTACCTTTCAAAGGTAAATCCTATAAGTGTAGACGAAGTTGCAAATAAAGTAAAGTGCGTACCAGATTCTTTTCTAACAGAAGATTCTACAGAATTTATGCGTTACATTTCACCTTTATTGAAAGAGTTAGAAGCTTTTCCTTCACTTTCACGGAGAAATTGGATGCAATAAATTTCATATGAAAATTATTGCATAATGAATTTTTTTTCATATGATTTTTTTGCTATTTTCCAGAGTTGATGCGTATTTGCATCAACTCTTTTTTTGGCATGTTTTTTGCTAAATAATGTGGGTATAAATGCAGGAGGTGAAAGTTAAATGGAAATAGAAAAACGCTTTTCAAAGATGTCAAAGAGAATGCGCTCTTCCATAATAAGAGAATTATTGAGAGATGCCACCAACACTTCCATAATATCTTTTGGAGGAGGAGCACCGGATCCAGAAACATTTGATAGAGAAGCTCTGTCAAAATTGTCGCAAGAAGTTCTCACAAATGAATACCAATACGCTCTTCAATATGGTGCAACCGAAGGCGATCCGATTTTAAAAGATGAATTTATAAAGATATTAAAAGAAAGACATGGAATAACGGGGTTGGAACACGATAATCTTCTTATAACCGTAGGTTCACAACAGGCACTAGACCTGATGGGAAGAATTTTTCTTGATGAAGATTCTTATGTAATGGTTAGTCATCCCATATATTTAGGAGCTGCCAGCGCTTTTAGAGCATATGGGCCAAAATTCATCACAATAGATTTGGAAGAAGATGGGCTTAACATCAACCAAGTTGAAAGCGCTTTAAAGGACTTGGACAAAAAAGGCGAAATTTCAAAATTGAAATTCATATATACCGTTCCAAATTTCCATAATCCAGCCGGTGTAACGATGTCCCTGGAAAAGAGAAAGGCACTCATCGAATTGGCTCATAAATACGATGTGCTCATTCTGGAAGATGATCCGTACGGTGAATTGAGATATGAAGGAGAACGCTTGCCAGACATATATTACCTTGCGAAAGGCGAAGGTGTAATGTTGCTAAACACCATGAGCAAGATCATGAGTCCTGGTATAAGAATTGGAATGATAGCAGGGGACAAACAGGTCGTTGCAAAGGCTGCGCTTGCAAAACAAGGAGCCGACCTGTGCACGCCAACTTTTACTCAACGGTTAGTTGCGAGATACCTTCAACAGGGAACTATTTTCAATAAAGTTAACGAAGCTATAGAAGTTTACAGAAAAAAGAAAAATTTGATGCTTGATGCCCTTCAAAAATATGTGACAGTCGAGGGAGCAAAATGGACAAAGCCAGAAGGCGGCCTCTTCATATGGGTAACCCTTCCCGAAAAATACGATACCATGAAACTTTTCGAAGAAGCTAAAAAAGTTGGAGTTGCATATATACCAGGTGCGGCCTTTTACGTAGATGACAGGACAAGTTCCGATTTAAGACTTTCTTTCTGCCTTCCTCCAGAAGATCAAATAGAAGAAGGCATAAAGAGAATAGCCAAACTTCTTTAAGGGTGATAAATGTGTCTAAAATACTGGTGATAAATCCAGGTTCAACATCGACAAAAATAGCCCTTTACGATGATGAAAGAAGCGTGTTTGAAAAATCTATAGAGCATTCACCAAAAGATCTTGAAGAATTTGAAAGAATTACGGATCAGCTGGAATACAGAGAAAAGCTAATTCTGAATGCTTTAAAAGAAGAAGGTTATTCTCTCGATGAACTAAATGCTATCGCATGCAGAGGTGGGTTAATAGGTCCTGTGGAAAGTGGCACTTACGTTGTTGATGAAGCAATGGTTGAAGCGTTGAAAAATTCAAAAATTGAACACGCTTCCAATTTAGCCGGATTAATTGGATATTCGCTTGGGAAACAATTGGGAATAAAGGCGTATATAACCGATCCGGTATCGGTCGATGAAATGGATGAAATTGCAAGAATTTCCGGAATGAAAGACATAGAAAGAAAAAGTTTTTCACATGCTTTAAACATAAAGGCGGTGGCGAGGAAAGCGGAATTTGAACTTGGGAAAAAGCATACAGAAATGAATTTGGTGGTTGCGCATCTTGGTGGAGGTATTTCAATAAGTGCTCTTAGACGAGGGAAAATCGTAGACGTAAACGGTGCAAATGATGAAGGCCCGTTCAGTCCAGAAAGAAGTGGAGAACTACCAGTAGGAGATGTGGTAAAAATTGCGTATTCAAGAAAATATTCAAAGCGAGAATTGAAAAAAAGGTACGTAGGCAAAGGCGGTTTAGTTGCTTACTTGGGTACAAATGATTTAAGAGAAGCTATGAAAATGGCTCAAACAGATGAAAGAGCTATGAGCATTGTGAAAGCCATGGCCTACCAAATAGCAAAAGGAATAGCGGAAATGTGGACGGTTTTGAACGGAGATGTTGACGCCATCGTTTTAACAGGCGGAATGTCTTTGAATTCAAAATTCGTTGAAATGATAAAGTCGTACGTTCCCAATCTTGCGTTAATATTGGTTATAGCTGGAGCTTATGAAATGGAGGCACTGGCTTTAGGAGCTTTGAGAGTTATAAGAGGAGAAGAAGAAGCAAAAACGATAAAGAAAATGAAGATAAAGAGGTGAAAACGAAATGGTTATGAAAAATCTTCAAGAACTCGTTGAAAAAGCAAAAAATCTGAAAAAAATGAGAGTCTCTGTCGCGGTTGCCCAAGATGTACCGGTATTGAAAGCCATAGATGAAGCTTATAAAGCGGGAATAATAGACGCAACTTTAGTTGGCTCACAAAAGGAAATGGAAAAAATAGCTTCTCAAGAAAATATAGATCTATCAAAGTATGAAATTGTAGATGAACCTGAAGAGGAAAATGCAGTTAGGAAATCGGTAGAACTCGTCCACGATCATCATTGTGATCTGTTGATGAAAGGAAAAGTCCACACATCTCATCTTCTTCATGCAGTTTTGGATAAAAACTACAATTTGCGAACTGGAAGAACTATGAATCATGTTGGCGTCTTTGAAGTACCAACTTATGACAGACTTCTGATAATTACGGACGCGGCAATGGTTATCGCTCCAACGTTAGAGCAAAAGGTTGACTCCATATACAACGCTCAAAAAGTTGCGCATGTTATCGGAATAGACGTACCGAAGGTTGCGGTTTTAGGAGCAGTGGAAACGGTTAATCCTTCCATGTCTGCAACAATGGAAGCAGCTTTACTCGCAAAGATGTCAGATAGAAAACAAATAACCGGTGCCATAGTTGATGGGCCTTTTGCCCTTGACAACGCGGTAAGCGAAGAAGCTGCCAAACACAAGGGGATTGAAAGCCCTGTAGCGGGAAAAGCCGATGTGTTATTGGTACCGGATATTGAAGCTGGCAACATACTTTACAAGGCATTGGTGTTCATAGCAAACGGAAAATTGGCTGGCACGATACTTGGTGCAAGGGTACCAATAGTGCTTACCTCCCGCGCCGATAGCGATGAAACAAAGCTGTATTCCATAGCTTTAAGCGCTTTAGTAGCACAGGAGTGATTTGATGTTCAGGGTTCTGGTCATAAATCCTGGATCTACTTCAACAAAGCTTGCCATATTCGAAGACGAAAAAGAGGTCAAATCACTAAACATATCTCATTCCAACGAAGAATTAAGCGCTTTTGATCATATAGCAGACCAGTACGAATTTAGAAGAGAAAAGATAGAATCCTTCTTAAAAGAAGCGGGTTACGCTCTGAAAGACTTTGATGCCATAGTTGGAAGGGGCGGACTCGTAAAACCCGTTAAGGGCGGTACGTATCTTGTGAATGAAATCATGCTCAAAGAACTTAGGGAGGCAAAATATGGAGAACACGCTTCAAATTTAGGGGCTATTTTAGCCCATGAATTGGCAAGCAAAGTCAATATTCCGGCTTTTATAGTAGATCCTGTTGTGGTAGATGAAATGGATGAAATTGCAAAAATATCAGGGCATCCTGATTTCACAAGAAAGTCTATATTTCACGCGTTAAATCAGAAAGCGGTGGCAAGAGAAGCCGCTAACGCCCTTTCAAAAAGATATGAAGAATGCAACTTCATAGTTGCACATATGGGCGGTGGTATATCGGTAGGAGCGCATAAAAAGGGGCGTGTTGTAGATGTAAACAACGCCCTAGACGGTGATGGACCTTTTAGCCCGGAAAGAAGTGGTACAGTTCCTCTGACCGGGCTGATAGATCTTTGTTACAGTGACAAATTCACTTTGAATGAAATGAAAAAGAAGATCAAAGGAAATGGTGGCCTTGTTTCTTACCTCAACACCAACAACGCTTTAGAAGTTGAAAAACTGGTAAAAGATGGAGACAAAGAAGCGGAACTCGTTTACAAAGCCATGGCATATCAAATCTCCAAGTGGATAGGAAGAATGATAATCCCGTTAGAAGGTAAAGTTGACGCCATAATTTTAACTGGTGGCCTGGCTTACGATAACAATTTTCTAGTTCCATGGATAAAAGAAAAAGTTTCAAAGATAGCACCTGTTATGGTCTATCCTGGCGGAATGGAAGAAAAGGCTTTGGCATATGGAGCTCTTAGAGTTTTAAGAAAAGAGGAAAAAGCATTGGTGTACAATGGAGATGAGTTATGAACTTTAAAGAATTTAACGCCAGAGTTTTTGTGTACGTTGGCATGTTTGGAAGTGGAAAAACGGAACTCGCAATAAACACCGCGGTCGAATTGAAAAAAGAAGAAAAGAACGTGGCTCTTTTGGATATTGATGTCATAAGCCCATACTTCAGAAGCAGAGATAAAAAGGATCCCCTTGAAGAAATGGGAATAAAAGTGATCTCTCCGCCAGGCGCTTTAAGTCATGCAGATCTCCCTATAATAACGGCTCAAGTTGGTGGATACATATCAAATGAAAGTTTTTTTACAATTGCAGATGTTGGTGGAAATGAAGATGGAGCCACCGTATTGGGATCTTTGAAACCTTTTTTAGACAGAGTTAACAAAAAAGTGTTTTTCGTAGTTAACACTCTCAGACCATTTAGCACGACTTTTGATGAAATTGTAAGAAACGTAAAGAAAATATCGGCGGTTTCAAGAACAAAGATAGATTACCTTATTAACAACACCAATATCGCTCAAGAAACTACCGAAGAAAATGTGAAAAATGGAGAAGAATTGATAAAAAAAGTTTCCGAATATTTAGAAATTCCCGTCGCTTTTACAGTCGTGAATGAAGAAATGGATTTTCAGGGAGAATTTCCAATCTTGAAATTGAAAAGATATTTAGCAGAACAGTGGTAAAAAATTTTAAAAACTTTTGGGAGGAGGAATTTTATGGAAAGGAAAGCGTACATAGAAATAGATTCGGAAAGGTGTAAAGGATGCGGTTTATGTATCAACGCGTGTCCACAGCACATAATCCAATTTTCGAAAGAATTCAACAACAAAGGTTATCATTACGCTGAATTTGTAGACCCGGATAACAAGTGTGTAGGATGTGCTTTCTGCTATAACATGTGCCCTGATGTTTGTATAACCGTACATAGACTGGAAAAGGAGGAGAGTAAAGCATGAAGATGCTCTTTAAAGGTTCAGAAGCCATAGCTGAGGCCGCCATAAGGGCAGGATGCAGACTTTATTTTGGTTACCCAATAACTCCACAAAGTGAACTCACAGAGTACATGTCAAGAAGGCTCCCAGAAGTTGGAGGAACCTTTCTTCAAGCAGAAAGTGAAGTTGCAACGGTCAATATGATGTACGGTGCGTCATGTACTGGTAAAAGGGTTATGACTTCCACTTCATCACCAGGGTTCAGTTTGATGATGGAAGGAATTTCGTACATGGCAGGAGGAGAGCTCCCAGCTGTCTTCGTAAACGTTGTGCGTGGAGGACCAGGCCTTGGTGATATCCAGCCAGCTCAAAGCGATTATTTTCAAGCCACAAAAGGTGGAGGTCATGGCGACTATCGTATGATAGTTCTTGCACCACATACAATTCAAGAAGCAGTTGATTTAATGAACCTGGCTTTCGATCTCGCGGACAAATACAGAATGCTTGTTACTATTTTAGCAGATGGTATGCTTGGTCAGATGATGGAACCGGTGGAATTTCCACCGATGAGAGATCCTAACGATGTTCCAGAAAAAGATTGGGCGCTAACTGGTGCCAAGGGAAGACCACCTAGAAAGGTTACCTCATTCCACATAGATCCATATGAATTGGAAAAAATGAATTTGAGATATCAAGCAACTTACAAAAAAGTTGAAGAAAATGAAGTGAGATACGAAGAATTGAATACGGATGGTGCAGACATAATAGTGGCTGCCTACGGTACAATGGCAAGGATAGTGAAAACTGTCATCCACATGGCAGAAAAAGAAGGAATAAAGGTCGGCCTTTTCAGACCAATAACACTTTGGCCGTTCCCTTACAAACGTTTAAATGAACTCGCTGACACGGTAGACACCATTCTTACCGTAGAGATGAGCTACGGTCAAATGTTGGAGGACGTTAGACTGGGAGTTAATGGAAAAGCAAAAACCCCCTTCTACGGCAGAAGTGCTGGTGTGGTTCCAACCCCAACGGAAGTTTTAGACGCCGTAAAAAAAGCGATAGGTAGGTGATCGTTGTGATAGACAAAATAGTGGCTAAAATGCCTGAATCTTTAAGTGGAAAAGAGTTTACCTATTGTCCGGGATGTCATCATGGTATAGTACACAGATTGATCGCTGAAGTTATAGATGAACTTGGAATACGCGAGAAAACTTTGATAGTTGCTCCTGTGGGATGCTCGGTTTTTGCTTACGAATTTTTCAACGTTGACGGAACTGTTGCGCCTCATGGAAGGGCACCTGCGGTTGCAACTGGAATGAAGAGAGCCACTCCTGACAAGATCGTATTTACATATCAAGGAGATGGAGATCTTGCATCAATAGGAACCGCAGAAATCGTTCATGCGGCAAACAGAGGAGAAAATATAACGACTATATTCATAAATAACGCCGTTTACGGTATGACAGGCGGTCAGATGGCTCCGACAACATTACTCGGTCAAAAAACCACGACGACTCCTTATGGAAGAGATGCCAAAGCAAATGGATATCCCATACGAATGAGCGAAATGCTTTCCACCCTATCTGGAGTTGCGTACATAGAAAGGGTTATGGTAACAACACCTCAAAACGTTATTAAAGCGAAGAAAGCCATAAAAAAAGCTTTTGAAGCTCAAATAAAAGGATTAGGATTCTCTCTTGTGGAAGTACTTTCAACGTGTCCTACCAATTGGGGAAAGTCACCGGTAGAAGCTGGAAAATGGCTGGAAGAAAATATGGCTAAGTATTATCCATTAGGCGTTTACGTAGACAGAACAAAGGAGGCTGAGTAAGCTATGTCTACCTACTCTGTTGTTGCCGCCGGCTTTGGTGGACAAGGTGTTATGTTAATGGGAAAAATAATCGCGGAAGCGGCAATGCACGATGGGAAAAAGGTAACATGGCTTCCTTCTTACGGACCTGAAATGAGAGGAGGAACAGCCAATTGTACTGTTGTGATTAGTGATGAGGACATCGGTTCTCCTGTTGTCGACACCCCGGACGTGGTAATAGCCATGAATATTCCTTCTATGATAAAATTTGAAGAAGTATTGAAAAAAGATGGCATATTGCTCATAAACTCGTCTGTGGTAGACAGACAGCCTACAAGAAAAGATGTTAAAGTCTTCAAAATAAAAGCAAACGACGTAGCAGATGAAATTGGAAACGTTAAAGTTCTAAACATGGTGGCTCTCGGGGCATTTGCAAAAGCAAGTGGTTTGATAACATTTGGTTCCATAAAAAAAGCTCTTGAAGAAACGATGACGGGAAAAAAGAAAGTCTTTCTGGATATAAACATAAAAGCCGTTCAGGAGGGAATGGAAAAGATAGAAAAAGCCTAATTTACTCATATAAATGAAAAGCCCCTTTTATTTAAAAGGGGCTTTTTTAGTGTTTTTTTTTCATATTTTCACATTTTTGAGTCTCGATTGCGTTGTGAGAACCACATCAACAACTTGGTTTACGACCGTGATAACTTTTGAAAAATCCGCGATTTCCTCCTCTGACTTGGCTAACATTTCCATGCCGTTATTCATAGAGGTCGCTATGTTTTCAGAATCATCTTTTAACTCAAACAAAAAATCCTCATTATCGGAAACTACATTTGTCATCTTGGTAAAAGCGGATTTAATAGCTTTAAACACCATTACTTTTTGTAAATTATTCATGGAATTCTCTATTTTTTTGGAAAGCTCTCCAACTAACCTTGATATCTCCGCTGAAGCTTGATTCGAATCTTGGGCCAAATTTTGAATTTCCTTCGCAACAACTGAAAATCCTTTTCCAGCCTCTCCTGCTCTTGCTGCTTCTATTGAAGCGTTCAAGGCAAGAATAGACGTTTGATGAGAAATATCCAGAATTCTTTCAGTCATCTTCAAAATTTTAGAGAATTCGGACAACGTTGAGGAAGTTTCTTCTATGGTAGAAATAACGTCTTCTTCAAGGCTGTCTAAGTTGGTGCCAAATTTCTCAAGTTCCTCTTTTATTTCTTCGTTACTCTTTATTATATTTCCAATTTTTTCTTTTGAAACCGTGTTCAGTTTTTCGATCATGGCCACAGCTTCCTGAAGTAAACTCGAAGTTTCGTTTATAGATTCTTTTACTTCGAGTGCACTTTCTTTTACCTTGTTTACCCTATTTCCTATGGTTTCTTTTAAATTTATCGTAAAAGAGGAAATTATATCCTCATGATATACGCTTTCTGAGATAACTTCCAATGATTTTTTTAAATTTTCAACGCTCTCATTTTCTTTTTTTCGTTGACTTTCCTTTTTTTCTATCGAATCCTCAGGATCTCTTTCTTTTCGTCCCCAAAGCATATTAATTCATCATCCCCATATCTCGTTCAAAATATCTACTCCACATTTTATCTTTTCAAACCAATCGAAAAATTTTAAAACACTATCACCTTTATACAAAGCCCCGTGTTGAGGAGCCATTATCTCTATATCAAGTTTTTTCATCTTTTCTGAAAACATCTTACACGCCTCATGCGATGTCATGTATCTTTTATGAAATCCTTCAATATATTTCAGATGTTTTTGAAAATCATCGACAAAAACGTATCTTTCACCTTTTGGAAAAACGGAAGCACCAATATCACCTGAAAAAAGAATCTTGGCATTTGGATCGTAAAGAATAAAGTTTCCAACAGAGTGCAAAAAGTGAGCTGGAATGAATTTCAATTCTCTACCGGATTTGAATTTAAAGGTTCCACCTTTGTCTTCAATACCCTTTACCTTGGAAAAATTAAAAACGCCGAAATGAGGCAAAAATCTCACCCACAGATTGGAAATATAAACGTTGGCATCGGTGCTTGAAAGCCAAAGCGAGATACCAGATGAGACATCAGGATCTTGATGAGTATAAAATATAGCCTTTATTTTGTTAACAGGTACCACTTCAGAAATATTTGCCAACACCCTTGGAAATACGTGAACTCCTCCCGGATCTAAAAGAACAGCTTCATCGTTATCTACTATGGCGTATTGATTCGTTTGAATAGCCCCTTCTTCACTATCCTCGCTCCACCCAAGCAAAAGAAATCTATGTTCATCGTTTTCATAAAGAACTTTTACACCTGAATCTTTTTCCATAGTCATTTCCTCCTAAAGAAATTAGAACTACTTTGTTTTATTATATCACTGCTTTCCAAACATATAAAATATAGAAAGAGAAAAAAAGAGGAAAGCCATTTGCTTTCCTCTTTATTCATTTCTAAACCCGGGCGATAACCTACTCTCACAAGGGGCTACCCCCTCACTACCATCGGCCCGCGGTGGCTTAACGGCCGTATTCGGAATGGGAACGGGTGTTTCCCACCACGGTATCCTCACCCGGGAAATCGTTCACTCAAAACTG
>WFYR01000095.1 GCA_015489955.1 Mesoaciditoga sp.
AAATAGCGTTTGACAAAGCGAATGGAATGGTGTACGTGACTGACTACGATGAAAACACTTTAAGCGTTATAGATCCCTCAACGAATGAGGTTGTTAGGACAATTAGAACTGGAGGAGAGCAACCTCTTGGGATAGCTGTAAACGAGAAAAGAAATTTGCTTTACATTGCCGATTATGGTAGCGACACGGTTAGCGTTATAGATGGAAGGACGAACAGACTCATCCGCAGGATAGTGGTAAATGGCTGGCCAATGTACTTATGCTTTGACCCTAAGACAAATGAGATATACGTTTCTGACAACGGAAACAACACAATGACCGTTATAAACGCGCGCAATTACCAGATGTATTGGTCAACAAAGGTAGGTGAATGGCCAGTTGGCATAGGAGTGAATTCAAATACTGGAAAGGTGTATGTGGCTAATGAAGAGAGCAACACTGTGAGTGTGCTAAAGCCATCTGAGTACATGACACTTAAAACTTTGAACTTGGGAAATGTCCCATGGAATTTGGCGATTGATCCCGCTAAAAAAGAACTGTTCGTCACAGATCACGCAAGAAATTGTGTGAAGGTTATAAACCTTTCAACGAATGAAGTCGTTAGAACGATAAAAGTTAATCATAGTCCTATGGGAATAGCAGTTAATAGATTGACGAATAAAATATACGTTGCAAATAGCATGGTTGACAACGTAAGTGTGATAGATGAGAAAACAAACAAAGTTATTCAAACGATATGGATAGGAAGTTCTTTGGATGATTTTTTTCCAGAAAATGTAGAGATAAACAATAACACCAACAGAATCTACGTCTCGGATAATAGCGAAAATACCGTCAGCGTGATAGATGGTTCTACAGATCAAATAACGGCGACTATTCAAGTTGGAAGCGAACCAGAGGGAATAGGAATTGATCAATCCACAAACAGAATATATGTGGCAAATGAAAAAGATAACACGGTTAGCGTTATAGATGGCAAAACAGACAAAGTTATCGACTTTATTAGCGTGGGAAAAGCTCCCGAGGATGTGGCTGTAGATCAGCGCAGGAATCTAATATATGTGACAAATTATTCAAGTAACACGGTAAGTGTAATAGATGGAAAAACGGATGAAGTTATCGATACGATAAAAGTTGGAGTTTACCCAGCAGGTATTGCCATAAATGAAGAAAAAGACATGATATACGTGGTGGGAAGCGGCGATGGAACATTAAATGTGATAAATGGCAAAACAAATAACGTTGTTCAAAAGATATCTGTTGGAGGGGTTCCAGTAGATGTTGTTGTAGATCCTACAACTGGAAAGATTTACGTATCCAACGCTGGAGATGGTTCGATAAGCGTTATCTATTGAAAATGAAGGCGGAACTATTAGTTCCGCTTTTTGATTATTGAGTCTCTCAATTCTCGTGTTGTCTCTCTCAATTTCATTGGCAATTCTTTTCAAAATGCTTCCATAATGATAAAAGTTGGAAAGACGCCATACGGAATTGCCTTTGACCAAAACAATGGAGAAATCTATGTCACTAATTCCGGATCAAGTAGTGCCTTTGCCATTGACTCAAGGATAAGAAGATCGTCAAAAAAGCGATAACGTATAATAGTTTTTTGATTTTCAAGTTCATAAAACTTGAAAAAGCTCTTTTCTGAATTTAATGAAACGAGGTGACAAAGTGGAACTGGAAAGCAAAATCACAACAGCTACATCAAAAGGAATTGCAAAATATTTTTTCTTGCTCATCGTTTTCGTTATTTTTTATCCAAATATTTTAAATACTTTAAGTTGGGCATGGAGGTTTAGCGGAAACAATTCAAACGTTTTTACTTCTCTTGGAATCTTGGCGTATTTAATCTTCCTTGTTTTAACCATTCTTTACGTCTTTGCAGTTATAGAGAGTGTTATTCACATCGAACCGACATTCAGAGGGCAACGCATAGAATACATGGTAATGGAAAAAGAAGAAAGAAAGGAATACATGAAAAAAGTTCTAAAGAATATTGGTTTTTTCAAAAATGAAAGATTAGAACCAATTATCATAGGAGGTATATGGCTTGGAGGACTATCTCTTTTTCTTTGCGTATCTCTTGGCTTCAAACAATTCTTTTCAAGCTTTTTCACATGGTGGGTTCCATGGAGAATTTTAATATTTTCCCTTACGTCTCTTGCGGAAGAAATAATGTTCAGATACGGCTTATTCAGGCACATGAGGGTCCTGATGAAGAAAAAGTTCTGGCCTTATGTTATATCGAGCGTAATTTTTGCAGCGATGCATCTTTACTCTTTTGGAAGCACAACGGTTATTGAACATGTCGTTGGAACATTCTTTTTGGGGCTAATTTTGGCATGGATTTACGAATCGTCCGATTATTCGATTTATCCTTCATGGATAGTTCATATTATAGGGGACGTAATAGCTTTTTCGGCATGAGGAAAACATATCTCGGGTGTTCTAGCAGACAAAATAAGCAGAAAAACTCTCGTTGTTTTTTCAGATGCTACGCGGGGAGTTTTGATGCTTTGGCTTGCTTATCTTGCTTACACGAATTCGCTGACTTTTCTTTAGACATTGCTCCTCCTAAAACATTTCAAGAAAATCAGCTGGCTTGACGATTCTCAGGCCTATTTTTGAGCATTCCTTAACCACTCTCTCACAGGTTAAATCTTTGTCGCCGGTTATCAAATTTTCAGCGTTGTTTTCTATCGCCATCGAGATGTAATGATTGTCCGCTTCATATTCGGAAACGCTGACTATCTCTTTCACTTCAACGACTTCGATCAATTCAGCTTTTTCAAGCTCCGCGATCATCATCACGAACTCGTCAGGATTTATCTTCACTTTCTTTTTCCTGGCTTGTTTTGCAAAAGAGTAAATGTCATTCACGAATTGTTGAGGCACTATGGTTTCAAAATCGTTGAGGACTTTTATCATGGCAGTGTGCGGTTTACTTCCTTTTTTCATAAAAGCGGATATAAAAACATTCACATCTTCTCTATTTCTTCATCGCTTACATTTGCCTCTTTAAAAGCATCCTTTGTTTTTTGGGTAAGGAGTTCCAATTTTTCTATTGGGCTCAGAGGCACGATTCTTGCCGTGGGCACACCGTCTTTTTAAAAGTTTTCCCACTCCTTTGGTGACATGGCAAATATACCCGCGCTTTTTCCACTTTTCAACGCGAGTTTATCTCCACTTATGAACAAAGCAGATTTTTCGGCAGCGAGGGAAAGAAAAAAGTTATCTGGTTTATCTAGGCTTATAGACATTATTTCCTTTGGTTCGCAAATTTTTACCAAAGCGATGAAAACTTTAAAGAAATTATCTATATCATCTATCTTTTCTTTGGGGAAATTTCCCTTTTCTTTGATCTTTTCAACAAATCTTTCAAGCTCCAAAGAGATTATCTTAGGTTCAACAATCTCATGTTCTTCATTAAAAGCTCTCAAAATTGCATGTTTGCATGTGTTAGATCCAAGGGCTGCAGAAATGACGACATTCGTGTCAATAACGATCTTCATTTTTCAATTCTTCTTTGACTTCCTTTAAAATAGACAATCCCTTTTCTTCAGTCAATCCAATTTCTTTTGAAGCCTCTTGCGCTTTTTCAAGGTAATACTTGACCAAGTCCTTTTTGCTGAAAGGCTTTATGAGTGCCACCGGGATTCCTCTCTTTAAAACCACGACATCTTCTTTGCTTTTTAGAACATCGTTAAATCTGTTTCGAACGTCTCTAACGTTTACAGTTTTCATATGTACCACCTCTGAACATCATTATATCACATATGTCCACAAAAGGGATACAAGTGTGTATATAATAAAGGGGTGTGAAGATAAAAAAGTGAAAGGAGGGAAAAAGGCTTCCCGTTAGGGAAGCCAACAAAACAAAAAATGATCAACCTACTTTCAATTATACCAAATGAATTCAAGGATGT
>WFYR01000096.1 GCA_015489955.1 Mesoaciditoga sp.
AGGTATACCATCAGTGTCCATCAGTTTGTTTCCTTTTGAAACCCCACACACAATATTTGTACCATATGCCTTCATCTTTAAGGCGTGAAACGTTCCATATTTTCCCATTCCTTGAACACACACTCTTTCTTTTCCTGTAATCACATCTCATCACCTGCCACAGCGCTTTCCACCATTGAATACATGTCTTTGTAATAATTAATATGATTTTTTTCTAATACCTCTTTTGCTTTTTCTTCGTTTGTTCCGGTTAACCTAACGTAGAGCATGTAATCTGGGTTTCTCTTTTTGAAATCGACAATAGCCCTCGCTATTTCATCGCACTTTGTGATCCCGCCAAATATATTCATAATGGTTTTTCTAATTCCATAACCTTTAAGTGTTTCAAGTGCAAACACTGTAACATCTTTGTTAGCCCCTCCGCCAAGGTCTAAAAAATCAGCTGGCTCACCGCCGAAAAGCTTAACCATATCTATGGTTGCCATTACTATGCCGGCTCCGCACCCGATTATTCCTATATTTCCTTCTAATTTAACATAATTAAATGGATAAGGATTTTCTTCTGCAAATTTTTTGACCCAGGATTGCCTGTAAATTGCTGAATCGTCTAAATAAAAAACTGCATCAAGTGCTATAAATTCTCCATTTTCCATTTCGCCAAGAGGATTTATTTCAAGAAGTGTTATATCTTTTTCTAAAGCTATTCTTCTCAAAATAAGAGCAATTTTCGCGATTCTTGGATCAATATTTTTTACCATCCTATCGAATTGCCCTTTGACAAAATTCTGTGAAGTTTCCACATCAATTCCGCCGTCATTTGAGTATATAAGAGAGATATCCTTCTCATCCCTATCAAGAATTAGTGAAAGATAATGTTCGTGTTTTGTTGGAATTTTTTCTTCAACCAGCACCCCAAATGGAATTTCATCTTTTATCTTTTTTCCAAGAAGAATTTTGAGTCCATGTTCAAACTCTTGAGGCGTATTGACGAAGAGCACACCACCATTTTTCATTCTGCTTCCAACCAAAACTTGAGATTTCAAAACGCAAGGAAGAAAAAAATTCTTTGGAGATTCTCCTTTTCTTACAAGGAAGGACTTTGGTACGGGAATTCCGTAAGAGCGCATGATCTCTTTAGAAAGAAATTCATGCAATTTCATAAAATCACCTCCAACAATAAAATATCTTCTCACTCCTCCCTAGAGGTTGAGAAGCTCTCCGGATAAAGGCAGGTCTCCCGACTCTCAGATCATCCTACTTTCTGCGCCTTCCCAACAAAAAGTCAGTGGCTATTGCAGATTTCGTCCCTGATCACGGTGGCTGGGCCGTGATAGATTTTCACTATCTTCCCTATTAAACTTATTAAGTACCTTTACCTTCGGAGGTATTCAATTTTTAAGTTGATCGGATTATAACATTTCGATCGAAGTTAATCAATCCAGTACATGATAAAATTTGTCGTTGAACTCTACGAATTGCAAGTAAGGAAGCTTTCTTTCAAGTTTTTCCCTTATCGATTTGGAAAAGAATTTCTCCGTATCATCATGCTCGACTGCTATCATTGCCATGTTGTTTTGAACCATTTTCCTCATATCATGATATTGAACATCTCCAGTAACGTAAACATCTACATCGCTTTTCAAAACATCATCTATTAACGCCAGCCCATTTCCTGTTCCAATTGCAACTTTTTGAATTAGCTTTTCCCCATTCCCCACGATTTTCAAAGTGGACGCACTGAGTTTTTCTTTTACCTGCTTGGCAAAGTCATCTAATGGCAAAGTTTCTTTTAATACTCCTATTCTACCCATTCCATGCGGGCTAGTCGGATCGCCGTTATGATGCTGCAAAGGGTGCATATTTTCAAGCCCTATAAGCTTCCCAACATAATCGTTCAATCCCTCTTTCACGGAATCATAAGCTGTGTGAATACTGTAGATGGTTATGTCATGCTTTAAAGCCAAGCTCACTATTTCGCCGTACCAATCAGATTTAAAAACGGTCCTTAAAGGGATAATTATCGGCTGATGGTGAGATATAACGATTTGACAGCCGTGTTCTATCGCCATCTTAACGGTTGTCGGCGTGACATCCAGACAAGTCAAAATACATTTGACATTCACATCTGGCTCTTCAATTTGAATTCCATTCTTAGCATCGTATCCTTCAGTGAGTTTTAAAGGCGCAATCTTTTCCAAAATCTTCAACACTTCTTTTACTCTCATAAAACATCCCTCCAAATCAAAAGCCGAGGGCGGGGGCACCCTCGACTCGCTTCGTTGGACGCGCTGGTGAGTATGGCATCACTTAGAAAGTTTATAGAAATCCAATCCAGCCATTAAGCTCATTGGATTGTAATACCAACCTTTCACCCACGTTCTTTCAACATGATGACCGAATGGTTGAATCATGTAAAGTTCCACGGCGTAATCGTGTGCTTTTGTTGCAAGCTCTTTGTAAAGCTGGGCTCTTTCTTCTGGAATACTTGTCTTCATTGAGGCAACTATAAGTGGGTTGAACTCTTTTTTCGCCAATTTTTTAAAGTTTTTTCCCAGAAAAGCTCCATAGGTTCCAAAACTGGAGAGGAAAGGCTGGGCAAAATCGTAAGCGTCAGGATAGTCTGCCGTCCAGCCCATAACGAAAAACGGCAATCTTCCCGCGAATACATCATCAAGATAAGATGCCCACAATTCGCTTGCCACACTTATTTGGAACTTCGGATTGATCTTTCTAGCATAGAACTTTATCATTTCACAAGCCAATCTTCTCTGCTGGTTGCCGGTGTTGTAAACTATGGTGAATTTAAAGCCTTTTTTCCACAATTCACCGTTGTAAGCCTTTTTGAAATATTCAGTGGCCTTCTGCAAATTGTAATCGTAAGATGGAACGTCTTCGCTATAACCAAGCAGTCCCTTTGGAATACAACTGTTAGGTATCATTCCCTCTCCATTCCAAACTTCATTTATGTATTTTTCATATGGAAAGAGGTATTCAAATGCTTTTCTGACATTTATATCACTGAAGAAATCGGGAGGAATCCCATTTCCATCCAGCTTCCCACTTCCAATAAGGGATTTACCCTTTGCATTGACGTTGAAATTGAAAAACCCACTGACTATTTCTAGAGTTGGAAATCCTTTAAGCACGCGAACTCCATCCATTTTCTCTACCTGAGACATGTATTGCTCTGGAACGTAGATTATGTCAGCGTTTCCACGTTGAAGATCAAGTTTTCTGGTGGTGAATTCGGGCACACGTTTTATTATCGCGTATTTTACCTTTGCCGGTGTATTCCAATAGCCATCAAATCTCTTGAAGACTATCTCCCTTCCTCTTGTCCATCTGTCTAACATGAATGGACCACTACCATTTTCTATGGAGTAAAGGGGATCTTTTTCACGTGTTGGATTGTTGTATTTCCACCAATTTTCCGCCGTTCCCGGCCAAGCACCATTTTTGATCGCCCACTTCTTGTCTTCTACACTCGTCCATCCAGCGTAATGCGCCAACATTGAAAGAAATGGCGGATAAGGATGGGGAAGATGGATTATCAAAGTATCACCATTTATTTCAAAGTCTTTGTCCATCAGTTCGAATGTCTTCACCATGGCATCTTTATACTGCGGTTTCAGTGTTTTGTTCTCATCAAACATATCTTTCCATTTGGCGCCGGCAAATTTTTCAGCCCATTGAGTTATTGAATCGACGTAATTCCCATCTATCGTTGGGAAGAGTGCTTCAGCGATCATCCAAGCGGCTCCGCCACTTCTATCTAACACGAGAAGCCTTTCAAATGAGTATTTCACATCTTCCGGTGTGAGAATGTCGCCGTTATGAAATTTAACACCCTTTCTTATATGGAAAACGTATGTTTTTCCATTATCAAGAATAGTTCCATCTTTCACGGAAGGAACGTTAGTGGAAATCATCGGAAGATAATTCTTTAAACTCGTTCCATCATATTGAATCAGGTTGTCGTACATCTGTGACACGGCTTCAACTGAAGCGGTATCGTAACACCACGCTGGATCAAGCGAAGGTATGGTTCCGGTAGTTTCCTCGATTATGGTATCTGGATTTGCCACCCCACTCGCAAAGATGAATACCCCCATCATCAAAATGACAGCGGTTAAAAACAGCATCTTTTTCACATTTCATCCCTCCATTTTTAAAATTAGGTGCCTTCTTGTGAAGGCACCTTGATATTCTCCTCTCAACGTTTCAGTACTTCGATAAAGCGTAGAAATCTTCCATTCCTCTAAGCATAGGATTGTAATACCATCCGTGTATCCAGCTTCTTTGGACATGATTACCCAAAGGCTGGAAGAGCCACATGATGGCCGCTTCTTCATAAGCTTTTATGGAAAGCTCCTTGTATATTTTCAATCTCTCTTTGACATTTGTTGTGCTTTCCGCCTGTTCTATTAAAGGATCAAATACTTTTTTTGCCAATCGTTGATATCCCTTTCCAAGCGTCAATCCATAATAGCCGTTACTGTAAAGGAAAGGATATACGAAGTCATCGGCATCAGGATAGTCCGCAAACCAGCCCGTCATGAAATATGGTAGCTTCCATTCCAAACGATCTCTTACGTAAGAAGCCCAAATTTCAGATTTAACCTCTATCCTGAATTTCGGATTGATCTTCCTTGCATAAAAACTTAACATCTCTGCCACCTGCTGAGTTGTTACACTGCCTGTTATGTACACGACAGACATCTTGAATCCCTTTTCCCACAACTCACCGTTGAAGGCTTTTTTGAAGTATTCTGTGGCCTTTTGTAGATCGAAGTGATACGTTGGAATTGTAGGATCATATCCGAATATTCCCTTTGGAATAGGCCCATTTGGTTGAATGGCGTTACCATTCCATACTTCTTTTATGTAGAGTTTGTAAGGGAACATGTAAGAGAACGCTTTTCTGACGTTTATATCGCTGAAGAAATTTGGTGGTATACCATTTCCATCAAGTTTTCCACTTCCAACGTACGGATTTCCCTTCGTGTTAATTGTGTAAGTCATAAAGCCGGCATCTTCTCCCAATATTGGAAGTCTCTCAACAATCTCAACACCGGGAATGTTTTTCACCTGAGGAATGTATTGCTGCGGTATGGTTACTATATCGGCATCTCCATGTTCAAGCATCAATTTTCGTGTGGTGTACTCTTTCACGACTTTAATTATAACGTTCTTGATCTTAGCCGGCTTCCTCCAATATTCATCAAATCTACGAAGCGTTATTTGCACGCCTCTCTGCCACTTTACCAAAACGTAAGGCCCCGTGCCATTGGCAATTGAATAAAGGGGATCCTTTTCACGAACCGGGTTGTGGTATTTCCACCATGTGGAAGCTTTCCCATCCCACGCTCCATTTTCAACAGCCCATTTTTTGTCTATTATGTAAGAACCACATATACCGTGCGCGAGAATGGAGATAAGAGAAGGATAAGGTTTTGGCATGTGAATGATCACATCGTTTCCTTTTACCTCTATCGATTTATCCAAGACATTGAAGGCTTTAAGAATGGCATCTTTATATTCTGGATTAAGAGAACCATTTTCGATCATGTCACTCCATTTTCTCACGCCAGCGTACTTCAGTGCTAAGTCAGCCAAACTGTCCACGCCGGTGAGCGGTCTTGTAACCATCCATGATGGACCGCCAGAACGATCGAATATAACCAACCTCTCCAGAGAATACTTTACATCTTCCGGTGTAAGCACATCTCCGTTATGAAATTTCACATTTTGACGTATGTGAAATATGTACGTCTTGCCGTTGTCAAGGATCGTTCCATCTTTTACAGAAGGAACGTTGGTAGAGAGCATCGGTAGAAATCGCGATGTGCTTGAAGCATCGTATTGAACCAAACTCTCATAAATCTGGAAATCGATGTTGTTAGATGGAGGCGAATAGGGCCAAAACGGATCAAGACTCACTATATCGCTATCCGTCAATTGAATGATCGTATCCGGATTGGGAACCGTTGCGAATGCGACAGCACCTGCAAGCAAAACCACTAAAAACGTTAAGAAGAAATAACTTTTGGACAAGATAAACACCTCCCTTTTTCAAACACCACTCTCATTACCATCCAAAGCATGAATTTCCCCTCTCACCATCACAGCGTTCAACGTCAAAGCTGATGGATTCACAAAAAGTATGTCCGCTCTCTTCCCCCTTTCAATTTTTCCAGAATTAAATCCAAAAAAACTAGAAACATTGGAAGTGAACATCCTTAAAACCTCTTCGATGTTCATTCCGCTTTCCACGCACTCTCTGAACGAATTCAGCAGAACGGAACAATCTGATACTCTTATAGAAGCCAAATCTCCATTACCATTGAAAGAAGGCAAACTTCCTTGTGCATCGCTACTGATAAGGACATGTTCCAAATTCACATATTCTTTTAAAAGAAATTCCACCGCTTCTTTTACAGAAATGCTTCTACTTTCTTCATCAGCTGCCGTTAAATCTATGTATCCTCCACTTTTTACCCATTTTGCCGCATCTTTTAAGAGTTCATAATTTCTATTCACATGGGTAGGAAGAAAAACATTTTTGTTTATCTCCCCATCCTCAACGGCTTCAAAGAGCAAAGAAAGCTTGGTTGGTAATTTGCCCACATGGACTATTATCTTTCCGCTTTTCTTTCCTATCAACGAAGAAACGTAAACTTCATGAGCAACCCTTTTCAATTCCTTTGCATCAACGCCACTGCTTCGTGTATCTGATATAGCCAATTCACCAACACCTATGACAGGTTCGATGAGTACCATATCCTTTTCTATGCTGCCGGTGATAGTTTTAACCGGATAAGAATAGGACCCGGTTACCATGTAAGCGTTTATACCATCTTCCCTTAAAGCCATGGTTTTTGCAAAAAGAGATATCAAAGATCTTGTAACAGAATCTGTTCCCAAAAGCCCAATTACACCTGTTACTCCGCATTTCAGGAGTTTCTCCGTTTTTATCTCTTCTATTCTTGAAGTAAAACCAGCTTCCCCACCCCCTCCTATTACATGTACATGACCATCTATAAAGCCCGGGAAAGCGTACATTCCTTTCATATCTTCGACGGGAATGTTTGTGTATTTTTCTTCTTCAAAGATGTCTTCGATTATCCCGTTAGAAATTAGCAAGTTTTTCTTACCTATATAATGTGGAGAGTAAATTTCTAAATCTTTCAAAACTTTTAGCATATAGCATCCCCTTTTTACTTATAGCAATATTCATGCCATTTTTTTCGGTAAGAAGGAAAGGCCATATTTATTGATAAAAGAAGGATTGTAAGAAGGATAGAAAAATAAAATGGTTCTTTAATTGGAACACATCAGGAATTTTAAGCAGATGAAAATTGCCATTTTATCTTCTATTTTCCATATAATTCGTCTCTAAAAATTGGATGCCCATTTCTGTAATTTTAGTTCCATTTCTTCCGCGATTTATGGAGATAAAACCTTTTCTTTGTAGCTTTTCTAGGATTTTCCTTGTTTTTCTTTCGTTCATCCGGCAAGCTTTTGCCACCTTTTGCCTTCCTGAATTACCAATATTTTTCAAAAATCTTAGAACCATTATTTCCTCCTCACTTATCTCATCCGATAAAAGTATCCTTTTTGAAAGATACGGTGGAAGCTCATTAAATCCTATCTCACCAGAAAAGAGGTTTCCAACGTAATCTATGAAATTCTCCACTTCTCTGATGTTTCCTGGCCATTTATATTTTTTCAGTGCTTGTAAAACTTCTTTCTTTATGAATATGTCATAACCATTTTTACCTATCAAAAAGTTAATTAGCATTTCAAGATCTTCTATTCTTTCACGCAAAGGAGGAAGCCTTAATTGAAACGTGGATATTCTATAAAAGAGATCCATTCTGAATTTACCGCTTTCCATCATTTCAAACAAATTACCGTTGGTTGCCGCTATAACCCTGACATTTACGGGTATAAGCTGAACTCCTCCCACTCTTATGATCTCTTTTTCCTGAAGCACTCTCAACAGTTTTGACTGCAAAGCAAGAGAAAGTTCGGATATTTCGTCAAGAAAAATCGTTCCGCCGTTGGCAACCTCGAAAAGCCCTAACTTTCCACCTTTCTTTGCCCCGGTGAACGCCCCTTCAACGTAACCGAAAAGTTCACTCTCCAACAATTCTTCTGAAAGAGATGCGCAGTTTATTGGAACAAAAGGGCCATTCCTTTTTGAATAATTGTGAATGGCTTGTGCGAAAAGCTCTTTTCCTGTACCGCTCTCTCCTTCCAACAATATAGGCGCATCAGATAAAGCCATTTTCTTAGCTAGTTTCATCGTCTTTTGTATTTCTTGCCCTCCCACGATGTCAGTGAATTTTGAATGGGCTATCATTCCTGATTTCTTTATTTTAACCATTCGCTTCCTTTCGATCTCTCTGTGAAGTTCAACAGGATAGAAAGAAACGATCGTGGTTCCGAATGGAGTTGTCTTTGAATTCAATACCATTTCCATATCGTTTATTTCCACTATTTCGTTGTGCAATTCCTTGGATGCATTCTTTATTCCAAGTTTTTTCAACACTTTTTTTGCATTTTTTGAAGCATCGCGGTTGTTAATTCCAGCGTACTCTCGGGCAAATTCGTTGAAGAAAACGATTTTCCCGTCTTCCTTCGAAAAGGCCATCACCGCCTGACGAGCCATAGAAAGGACAGTTTCCAGTTCAAGTCTTATGGCAGCCATATCAAAGAGGAATTTTTGAAGGGCAGGTTGGGTGGATTTAACGGTTTTTGAATACTTGGAAAGTTCTTGAAGATCTTCCCATTTAAACAAATCCAACATGAAGAGCAACTCTAAAATTGTGGAGGGTTCAAATATTCTATCTCCAACATCCACGATCTTTTGCACAAACGAAGGAACGTATCTACTTTCTCCGGGGGTTATGGCTATTTTACATTTTGAAAATCGAGCGCATCCAGGATAGTAAGGATAAAATTTAAGACGAAGACCGAATTCCTTAAAAAGGTTAACGGTTTCTTCGGCAGTTTCTTTCGTGTCGTTTACCACAAGCACTGATGCCCCCTCTGGAATGGATTTTAACCTTCTCCATCCAGCAAGCGTTATCGTACGTCTTGGAGTTAAAATAGGGACTGATTTGTTCACGGGAGTTGAAACGTATTTGGCGACAGCTCCCCCCGACAACACCACGACATCCACATCACAAAGCACATTTTTCTCATTTACGATGTAGCGCACAAATTCCACCTTACCTTTTAAGATCTGCCTAAGCTCGTTCTCTAGTAATTCCAAAACGTTGCTTTTTGAAGAAACTATTCCTATTCTCTTTGACAATCAAACATCCCTCCTCATAATGATTATATCCTACTTCCAAGCGAAGACATTTTTTCGAAGTCCTGTCAGAACGGATTCGCTCTTCTTTCCCTCTTACAATTCACGACTCACCAACTATACATCTTGACAAATCAAAACAGCATGGTATATATTGAAGCAACAAAAACAACAAGAAGTGAAGTGAAAACGTTGAATATTTTGGTAATAGGTGAACTGCTTATAGACTTGATATCCAAAGAATACGTCAAAAATCTATCCGAAGCAAAAACATTCGAAAAACACTTTGGCGGCTCACCGGCCAACATAGCGGCAAATCTTGTTTCTTTAGGAATAAACCCGATTCTTCTTTCAAGAGTTGGAAGCGATTCCTTGGGAAAGGCACTGGTTGAAAAATTAAAAAATAAACATATGGAAACGAAGTATATCCAATTCGATCCAATTTATCCAACATCCGTAGTTTTGGTTTCAAAATCAAAAAGTACGCCGGATTTCCTTCCGTTGAGAGGCGCTGATTTTCATCTTGAGCTTTCAGAAAATGTGGAAAAGCTTATTGCAAAAGTGGATTTAATTCATTTTAGCAGTTGGCCCATTTCAAGAGAACCTTCGCGTTCAACGGTTTTAAGCATCATTTCACTCGCAAAAAAACGGAATGTAAAGATATGTTTCGATCCAAATTACAGAAAAATATTGTGGGAAAAGGGAGAAAATGGGATTTCTTTTATAAAGAAAATGCTAAAAGATATCTTTCTTATGAAACCCTCATTAGATGACGCAAAATGCCTTTTAGGGGATATGGCACCAGAAAAATATATTCAAGCTTTCCATCAGCTCGGAGTCAAAAACGTTGTTCTAACGTTGGGAAAAGATGGGGCTTTGGTTTCAAACGGAAAGGCAATAAGGAAAGTGCCCTCTCTTGCAAAAAAAGTAGTGGATTCCACAGGAGCCGGAGACGCATTTTGGTCTGGGATGTACTACTCTCTACTAAAAGGAAATGATATATTCGAATCGGCAAAGTTTGGAAGCGCCACGGCGGCATTCAGAGTCGAAAATGTGGGCTCCGACACTCCTCTTCCAAGTGTGGAAAAAATCGTCGAGAATTACCTTCACGATAGCAACAAAACAGATAACGAAAGGATGAGTTAATTGAGAATAGCGTTTCTCAACCCTCAAGGAAATTTTGATCCGCATGACAGTTATTGGACATCTCATCCGGATTTTGGTGGGCAACTCGTTTACGTAAAAGAAGTGGCAACAGCAATGGCATCGCTTGGAATAAAGGTGGATATTTTCACCAGAAGAATAGAAGATCCTCAATGGCCTGAGTTTTCTTCTAAAATTGATCATTATCCAGGTGTAAGCAACCTCAATATAGTTAGGATAAACTTTGGAGGGAAAAAATTTCTTCCGAAAGAAAAACTTTGGCCTTATCTAAAAGAATATATCAAAGGAATAGAGAAATTTTATCAATCTGAAGGGGAAATGCCAGATTTCGTCACGGGGCATTACGGTGATGGAGGTATATCTGCCGCTATGTTTGCCAGTATGACAAACATCCCTTATTCCTTTACCGCTCACTCACTTGGCGCACAAAAGATGGATAAACTTCACGTGATCAAACAAAACATCGAAGAAATGGACACGAAATACAATTTTTCTACACGAATTCAAGCAGAAAGAACCGCTATGAAATTTTCATCTTTTAACGTCGTAAGTACCTCGATGGAAAGATTTGAACAGTACTCGCATAAACTTTACAAAGGATGGATAAGCGTGGAAGACGATGAAAAATTCAAAGTCATTCCGCCTGGCGTGAATTTGAAGATTTTCAACGAACATTCTTCCGCACAAGATGAACAGATGGAAAAAAGATTGGAAAATGTGGTCGCCAAGTACGCCACTTCTTCGAGGATTGATCTTCCGTTCATAATACTTTCCAGTCGAATAGAACAAAAGAAAAATCATATTTCAGCTTTAAAAGCGTATTTAAATGATGAATGGCTCAAAAATCACGCGAATTTCTTGATAGTTGTACGTGGCATGGAAAATGTGTACGAAGAGTACAAAGAACTTGAAGAAAATGAAAAAAACGTGCTTTCTGAAGTGGTTAACTTGATTCAAAAGGAAAAAGCGGAAGATCGTGTTTTCTTTATCCAGGCAAATGGTCAAAATGAATTGGCTTCGCTTTACAGAATAGCTTCGAAGAAAAAATCCATCTTTTGCAACCCCGCACTTTACGAACCTTTTGGACTATCTATCATAGAGGCCATGGCATGCGGATTGCCGGTTGTGGCAACAAAAAACGGCGGTCCTTCTGAGATACTGAAAGAATCAGATCAAGAGTATGGAGTGTTGGTGAATCCAGAAATTCCATCCGAAATTGCAAAAGGATTCACAGAACTTTTGAAAAACATAGATGTCTATCTCACATTTCAAAGAAAAGCTTTGATGAGAGTGAAAGAAAAATATACGTGGAACGCCACGGCCAAAGGATACTTAAAAGCCATAAATGAGGCAAAAGCTCCCTTTAAAAAACCCGAAATTCCGAATTTTTTCTGGGAAGGTAGATTAGCTCCAACGCTAAATCTGTAATATCAATCAAGAGTCTCTGTTGTTTCTGTTCGGTTGAACAAAAAGTGGATAGGAAGCGAATTCACACTGGTCATGTTTTTTGTCTTTCATTCCTCTTTGAAGTTTTGTCAAAACTTCAAAAAATCTTTCAAAGATCATCGCTCGTCTTTTCATACTTGTTGAAGATGTTACTTTCACTGTTCACGATTTACCATCCATCAAATTCAATTATTCTAAAACCCCGACGGCAATTGGAAAACTTCCAACCGTTATTGTTTGAACGCTATTTGTTAAAGTGTCTATAACGCTTACGGAGCTATCCCCCGTGTTGACAACGTATATTTTTTTTGTGATCGGATTCAATTTTATTCCATGAGGGTTATGTCCAACGGATATAGTTTGTTGTACAGTATTGTTGCTTCCATCTATCACACTCACGGTGTTGCTTCCACTGTTAGTTACATACACTTTATTAGTTGCCGCGTCCACATCTGCATAGAGGGGCGCGTATCCGACAGGGACAGTTTGAACCGAGTTCGTATTCCCGTTTATCACACTTACAGTGTTGGACTTTGCGTTAACAACGTATATCACATTGATCTTTGGATTGGGATTTACGACAACCCCAACCGGCGCTCTTCCAACTGTTATCGTAGTCGCGACGCTATTTGTTTGTCCATCAATTACGCTTACCGTGTTATCGTAATTGTTGGCAACGTATATCATGTTTGTCGTTTTATTCACATCGATACCATAGGGGTAATGCCCAACGGTTATTGTAGCAATTACCGTGTTGTTTGAAAGGTCTACAACGCTAACCGAATTGTCTACATGGTTTGAAACGTAAAGACGATTGGTGTCAGGATTCACACAAACTCCGTCAGGCCCATTTCCAACAGGTATCGTTTGCAAAACCTGATCGGTGAAAGCGTTTATCACGCTCACTGAATCTCCCAAAAGGTTGGCAACGTAAACTCTTTTCGTCGTTTGATTAACGGCAATTGCAATAGGATTGCTTCCAACTGGTATGGTGGTTATAACCGTGTTGCTAGCAGCGTTTATCACGCTCAACGAATTTCCATTTTGATTTGTGACATATACCTTGTTTGTGGTAACAGTAACTGAAGGAAAACAACCTGTCAATACGAAAGTTAACATCGCCAAACTTGCTACCATGATAAAGATGGTTTTCTTGCTCATTACGGATCCCCCTTTTTGATTTGATTAAAATAATTTTATATTTTTTTGAATATTTCGTCAAGTTTGAGAAAGCCTATTTCAAATCTCACATTGTGCATCAATGTTACGAGGTATTTCAAAAAGGGGTTAACTCATATTGTTTCTCAAGTGCGAAGCATTTTAGAAAATGTGAATTTTTACTTTTATCTTTCAGTCCTCCAAACCAATATCGTGAATGCCAATATTAAAAGAATGGCGTAGCTTTCTGCTACGGCAAGCGAAGGCCAGGGAATGAAGAAAACCAATATGAATCCACCAAAGAGCAGCAAGGAGATGGAAAGCTTCACTTTGCTTTTCCAATTTCCCAAACCATACGTGATTATTCCCAAGAAATATTGAATGAAAAAGTAAAGAGCTATAAAATCGTGAGGTTTTGTGTTTTCATTGTAAAGTCCTATTAAGAATATGAAGATGGAAGCTATTGATATGAACGCACCCGCTATAGTTTGCATTTTGTTCCTGCTTACTTCCATCATGTAGATGGAAAAGAGAAACATAAGAATTGCCACAAAAAAGAGCCCCACATTGAATATGGCGGGAAAGTTGGCGTAGTGCGAACCTAAATCGCTGAAAGCATTCTTGAAAAACGAAAATGTTGGATTGTAATGTATGCCAATTCCAACTATAGAAAAGAACAAAGCTATAGAAGCAACTCCACAATATTTGAAGTACCTGAAGTACTTACGCATTTTGGCCACCTCGCAAATTTCATTTCGCTTTCTTTTATTCTCGTTTTATTTATACTGTCTTCACTCTTAAGATCTGCACTGCTTTGTAAATTATTCATAATGTTTTTCTGATCTATGAACCAGAATATCGTTTAAGAAATCATGAATCAGGTTTAAAACGGTTTATTCAAGGTATTTTTCATAAGTCAGATCAACTTACTTATATAATTTGAGCTGCGTTCAAAAATCAGTTGAATACTGGAAAGTTCTTCAAAGAAATGCTAATATAAGAAAAGAAATGGAAAACAAAAATCGAATGAAGTTCACAGAAAAATTTTAACATAATAATGTGAAGGAGGAAGATAGCATGATTTTTGACATGAGAGATGGAAACGTTATCTTTGCAAGATTCGATGGAGGAGACGATTTTTACGAATCGCTTTACTCCGTTATTGAAAAGTATTCGATAGAAACCGGTGTGATCATGTCCGGAATGGGCATGCTCAAAGACTTCGAAATAGGCTGGTTCAACGGAAAAGAATACGAAAAAATTCAAATTGACACACCCCATGAATTAGTTGCAATGACCGGAAACATAGAAACAAAAGAGGGAAAGCCTTTTGCACACATTCACGTCGCACTTGCAAATCCCGAAAAGAAGTTGGTAGGCGGGCACTTGTTCAAAGCAACTGTAAACGTCACAAATGAGATATTCATCTACAAGATAACAGGATTCAAACTTGAAAGAGTACAAATCGGTGGATGGACTCCACTGATGGGTAAATACACAAGTTAATTCTTAAATAAAAAGACGGGGATAGAAGTTGAACTTTGAAGAACTCGAGATTCTAAAAGACGTAACGGGACAGCTCATAGACTTCACACTTAACCTGCGGCAAAGTGGACATCCCGGAGGCTCTCGCTCTAAAATGCATATGCTATGGGCTATGCTGTTAAGCGGAAAGATGAAATACGATATACGCCATCCTGAAAATCCTTTGTCCGATAGGTTTATTCTAAGTGCGGGCCATACTGTTCCTTTGATCTACGCATCGTTAGCGCTTATCGGAGAAGCTTTCAAGAAGCGATTTGAAGAAACGAAAGATGAAAAGTTCAAAATAGATCCATCACGTATAGTGCTGTTGGAAGATCTCTTGAGATTCAGGCATAGGGGAGGACTTTCTGGGCATGCCGAATTTTCTGGAAAAACCCTCTTTCTTAAATTCAACACAGGTCCTTCTGGCCACGGCTTGCCACCGTCGGTGGGGGAAGCTTTTGCACTAAAACGCGCTGGACTTTCGGATGTTAAGGTGTGGGCAATAGAAGGAGAAGGCGGCTTAACGCCTGGTGCATCGCACGAATCAAAAAACTCCGCATGGGCCTTAGGACTGGACAATCTTTATTGGCTGATCGACTGGAACAACTACGGTATAGATAACAGGTCGACAAGTTCTGTGATTCACGGAACGCCAGATGATTGGTTCCTTCCGTATGGTTGGAATGTCGTTGGGTGTGAAAATGGCCATGATTGGAAATGTGTATTGGGCGCTTTCGATAAAATTGAGCAAAACAAGAAAGAACGCACCCCAAATGTTATGTGGTTTAAAACACGTAAGGGATATGAATACGGAATTTATGATAACAAATCTCACGGCACGCCTCATAAAGCGAATTCCGAAATTTTCTGGAAAACGCGAGAAAAATTCATGCAAAAGTACAACGTGGACTTTGTTGGGTTCCAAAAACCGGCACCAGCAGGTAAAGCGTTCGCGGAACAAACGTATCAAAACTTACAGATAGCGCTCAACGTTGTTTTAGAGAACGAAGAATTGGTTAAACACCTTACGGATGAAATGGTAAGCATAGCAGAAAGCATTCCTCAGAAAAAAGTAACACTCAACGCTGATATATTCAAGGACAAAGAGCTATTCGATTATAAAAAATATCCAGAAGAGATCTTCTTCGAACCGGGAACAAAAGCCGCTAACAGAAATGCCTTGAGAAAATGGGGAGCCTGGATAAATGCCATGAGCAAACGGAAATACGATCGTCCCCTCTTCCTGGCCGCATCGGCGGACTTGGCCGCATCGACAAACATATCCGGCTTTGCGGAACCATTTGAAGATTTTAAGGGATACGGGTGGTACGAAAGAGAGAAAAATCCAGATGGTGTGCTACTCCCTCAGGAGATCACTGAATTCACAAATGCCGGGATTTCTTGTGGCGTGGCAAGTGTCAATTTATCTGATAAACCATTTGAAGAGTTTAACGGTTTTTATATGGCAACTTCGACGTACGGTTCATTTTCTTATTTGAAATACGGCGAATACAGGCTGTTTTCCCAAATGGCACAGGATTGCCCTGTAAAGTTGGGCAAAGTGCTTTGGATAGCTGGACATTCCGGGCCAGAAACGGCAGATGATTCCCGAACCCACTTTGGAATATTCTCACCTGTTGTCACACAGCTATTCCCAAAGGGACACATAATAAACCTGTATCCATGGGAAGCGAATGAAGTTCCGGTTTTGCTTGCAGCGGCATTTTTAACAGACATTCCCATAGTGGCACTTCATCTCACGCGACCTCCAATAGAAATTCCGAGCAGAGAAAAGCTTCGCATTCCTTCCCACTTTGAAGCGGCAAGAGGAGCGTACATTTTAAGAAATTTCAAGGAAGGAAAAAAGGATGGAACGATATTGGTGAGAGGAACCATGTCTACCTACAATTTACTTAAAGTAATAGGCGAATTAGATGAAAAGTACAATTTAAAGATAGTGGCTATTCCTTCAAAAGAACTCTTTGATATGCAAAGCTCTGAATACAAGGAAAAAGTCCTTCCATGGGAAGATTGGGAGAATTCGATGGTTATAACGAATGAATCGCTTAAGGCCGTCGAAGATTGGATAGCCACGAAAAAGAATGCCAAATACTGCCTTTCATCAGATTGGGATGACAAATGGAGAAGTGGGGGCACTCTCGATGAAGTTATAGAAGAAGCCCACTTGGATCCTGAAAATATATTGAAAGGGGTAGAAAGGTTCGTAGAAAAGGAAT
>WFYR01000097.1 GCA_015489955.1 Mesoaciditoga sp.
AAAAGCTCAAGAATAGAAAGAATTGTTGATTTGAAGAATATAGGATTAAATGAAGTTGAAAATGGAGAATTTGTAAAGATAGGCGCAAATGTGAAGTTATCAGAATTCATGCGCAATCCGATGCTTTCTGAATTTGGAAATGGTTTTTTCAAAAATATGATGAAAGAAGTTGGAAGCACCCAAATAAGAAACATGGCAACGGTTGGTGGATCTGTAGCTTTTAGGCTGGGGTGGTCTGACGTTATAACGGCTCTGATGGTTGCGAATGCCGATGTGGAAATATTCAACGGAAAATTAAATAAAATGACGTTAGAAGACTATCTGAATATGAAAAGGGGAAGAGAAATAGTAACAGCGGTTTACCTTCCAAAGGAAGAAAGGCTTATGGCCTTCGAAAAATTCGCAAAATCCACTTTTGATATTGCCACCATTAACGTTGGAGTAAGCCTTACCTTGAAAGATGGAAAGATATTTAACCCGATCGTAGCAGTTGGATCACGTCCAATGATCTCTGAAAGAATAAGAGATGTTGAAGAAATTCTAAAAGAAAAAGAATTGTCTAATACTGTAATAGATGAGGCAGTCTCAAAGATGAAAAGCGTTGTAAAAGTGGGAAATGATGTGAGGGCAACGGCCGAGTACAGAAAGGCTTTGGCAGGCTCTCTTTTGAAAAAATGCATGAGGAGGATCGAAGATGAAAGTCACGTTTAAAGTAAACGGAAAATCTCACACCGTTGATATAGACGCAGGAGAATTTCTTCTTGAAACGTTAAGAAAGCTTGGCTATAAAAGCGTAAAACACGGTTGCGACACGGCAAGCTGCGGAGCGTGTTCCGTTCAGCTGGATGGGAATCCAGTGCTTTCATGTAGAACCTTTACCGCGGCGGTAGATGGACACGAAATAAAAACGGTTGAAGCTTTTTCAAATAACGAAGGTCTTTCTGATATTCAACTCGCCCTTTTAAAAGAAGGAGCCGTTCAATGTGGCTTTTGCGTACCAGGATTGGTAGTAACGGCTGACGCTTTACTTAGAGAAAATCCCAATCCCACGGAAGAAGATGTTAAAGAATATTTAAACGGCAATTTGTGTAGATGTACTGGATATGAAAGTCAAACAAGGGCGATAGTAAAATTGGCCAAAGAAAGAAGAAGTGGAGGCGAATGAGTATGGAAGTAAAAGCCCCTAAAAAAGAAGTAAATAAAGAAGGTTTTAACGTTGTTGACAAATCTGTGGATAAAGTCGACGGTTACGCTTTGGTTAGCGGTAAACCTGTTTTTACAGACGATTTTTATCCTCAAGACGCGTTAACCGTCAAAATATTGAGAAGTCCTCACGCCCACGCAATTATAAAGCATATAGACACGTCGAAAGCTGAAAGTCTTGAAGGAGTAGCCTGTGTTTTAACTTACAAAGATGTTCCACGTGTTGTGTACACAAGGGCAGGACAAGGTTTTCCAGAGCCTTCGCCATATGACACTTTTGTCTTGGACAAAAAAGTACGATATGTGGGTGACGCAGTTGCAATAGTCGCAGCGGAAAACGAAAAAATAGCCGAAGAGGCGCTTAAACTCATAAAGGTTGATTACGAAGTGTTAGATAGTGTTCTGGATTTCGAACATGCTGAAGATGAAGATGCCCCTATAATTCACGATGAACCAGAAATAAGTGGTGCGTACGATCCTAAACACAACATTGCAAGCCATTACGAAATGGAAATCGGAAATGTAGATGAAGAACTCTCAAAGTGCGATGTAACGTACGAAGGAACCTTTTACACTCCAAATCAATCTCATGCCATGATGGAACCCCATGCGGCTTTTTCATATTTAGACCCAAATGGCAGGCTTACAATTGTTACCTCCACGCAGGTTCCTTTTCACGTCAGAAGAATAATAAAAAGAATATTTGGTGTGGAATCAAGGGTTATAAAACCCAGGATAGGTGGGGGATTTGGAGGAAAACAAGCAGTTCATGTTGAAGCCTATGTAACGGCTGTTACCTTAAAAACAGGAAGACCCGCCAGATGTGTTTACACGAGAAAAGAAACGATGACGGCTTCTAACACACGCCATCAAATGAGATTTAAAGTTAGAGTTGGGGCTGACAAAAATGGAAAATTAAAAGTTATAGATCTCTGGGGATTGTCAAACACGGGTGCCTACGGCGAACATGCACTCACAACTTTCATGGTTGCGGGCTCGAAAACTCTTCCGCTGTACAACAAAGTGAACGCGGTCAGGTTCGGCGGAGATGTCGTTTACACAAACACAGAACCGGCAGGGGCTTTTAGAGGATACGGTGCTCCGCAAGGAATGTTTGCCCTTGACAGTGCACTGGATGAACTTGCCCACAAACTCGGAATGGATCCAGTAGAATTCAAATTGAAAAATTCCATTCGTGAAGGCGAAACATCACCAGTTTTCAAATACATGGGTGAAGGTCGAGAAGGTGTTGAACAAATAGTGGAAAGTTGTAAGATCGAAGAATGCGCTTTGGAAGGAGCGAAATTGTTCAACTGGCACGAAAAGAGAAAAAGGAAGAGAATAGAGGGAACAAAAGCGCACGGTTATGGTGTTGCTTTCGCAATGCAGGGATCTTCTATTGCAGCCATAGATATGGGCGGAGCCACCATAAAAATGAACGATGATGGAACGTTCAATTTAATGGTCGGAGCAACTGATTTAGGAACAGGAAGCGACACGATTTTGGCTCAAATAGCCGCAGAAGCTTTACATACAACTATGGATAAGATAATAGTTTATTCATCCGACACCGATGTTACTCCATTTGATACCGGCGCGTACGCATCCTCAACAACATACGTTTCTGGAAATGCCACGAAAAAAGCCGCAGAAAAAATGGCAAAAGAAATATTGAAGGCAGCCGCCGAAATAATGAAGGAAAACGTTGAAGACTTGTATTTAAAAGATGGAAAAGTTTTTTCTAAAAACGGGGATTCGCTTACATATTCCGAAATCCAAACGCGCCTTTTTTACACCTTCAACCAGAGACAATTAGAAGTCACGGAATCTTTCGTAAGCCAGGTTTCTCCACCTCCTTACATGGTTTCTTTTGCCGAAGTTGAAATAGATTTGGAAACCGGCAAAGTGGAAGTGATAGATTTCTTGAATTACGTTGATTGTGGCACAACGATAAATCCTATCTTGGCAAAAGGACAGGTCGAAGGCGCAACTGCCCAAGGCATAGGGATGGCACTTTACGAAGAACACATATGGGATAAAAACGGTAGAATGGTAACGGACGATTTCTTCACTTACAAAATTCCGGCAAGAGATGACATTAAAAACGTAAGGGTTTACTTCGCGAAAAGTTACGAACCAACGGGACCATTTGGAGCAAAGAGCGTTTCAGAAATAGGGCTTGACACACCTGGACCAGCTATTGCGAACGCGATATACGACGCGGTGGGAATAAGAGTTCATAAGCTACCGATAAAATCTGAAGAGCTCTACTTTGAATTGGTGAAAAAAGGAATTGCGGCACTTTGAAGTCGTTATAGTATAATGATCTTATCCCTTCATAGTCTTGTACACCAATGAAGGGATAAGATCTATGTTACGAAAGTAGGGTAACGTATGAAGAAAATTGTTGCATGTATGGGAATTTTGTTGATCATTCTTTTTGCTTACGTGAACGCCGAAACGTTAAAAGTTGTAATTGACAACAATTACCCTCCCTACTCTTTCCTGAATTCTTCAGGGCAGGTAATGGGGATATGCGTTGATTTGTGGAAAAAATGGGAAGAAGTAACTGGTGTAAAAGTGCAACTTATCGCGGTTGACTGGGATAAAGCCATTCCAATGGTTGAAAGTGGAAAAGCCGATGTGGTGGATGAGATCTTTTACACAAAGCAAAGAGCACAAAAGTTGGATTACGCTGAAGCGTACGATAAGATAAACACAACTGTTTTCTTTGATAAAAGGCTCTCGGGAATAACTTCCAACTTAGAAACGTTAAAGGGATTTAGAGTTGGCGTAAAAAGTGGGGACTATGACGCCACTTACCTTTTAAAACATGGAATTGACAAGCTTTCTTACTATCCTTCCTATTTTCAATTGGTGAAAGCCGCTGTTGAAGGAAAAATACACATATTCGTGATGGACGAACCGTGTGGCTTCTATTACCTTTCCAGATTAAACGCTTTAGATAAATTTAAACACTCGCAACCCTTGTACACGTCTAACATTTATCGTGCCGTCAAAAAGGGAAATGTAAAGATCCTAGATTTAGTCAAGGATGGTTTTTCAAAAATTCCACATTCTTACGTGAAAAAAACGATGAAAAAATGGAAAGGAAGCCCGCAAAACCCAGCCTGGGAAAATTTCAAGGTGATCATTATAGCGGCCGTAATAATAGTGGCGCTTATGACAATATTCGTGGTATGGAACAGACTGCTCGCGTTTGCCGTGAAGAAAAAGATAGAAGAGATAAAATTGGAAGCCCAACGAACGAAGCGGGAAAAAACGAAAGTTGCCGAACTTTCAGAAAATCTGCGAGAAGTCACCGAACATCTTTATAAGCTGAATGAGAAAATGTCAAAAATGACGAAATTGATCTCTGAACTTTCTCCTTTTTTAAACGAAAAAGAATTTGCCAAGGATGTTTTGAAAGTTGCTCTTCAATTCGTGCCAGAAGCCGATGGAGGCTCTTTTTCAATAGTTAAAAATGGAAAATGGGAATTTTTAGCCGTTAGTGATAATTACGATTCCACAATATTAAACAATCTGGATCTAAAAGCCGAATGGATGTACAAAGTTGACAAATTGGAAGTTATAAATTACATACTCGTTAAAGATGAAGAGATCATTCCTTCTGAATTTGCCAAAAAGATAGCCGAGATTCCAAAGAAAAAAATCGTGAAATCGCTGGTTGTTCCAATCAAAATAAATGGAAAATACGCTGGAAATTTCTTTTTAGATGCCTTTGAAGACGTGGAATTTTCAGAAGAATCAAAATACATGATGGAAATTTTTGGAAAATTGGTGTCTTCATTTTTCACCATAAAAAAAGTTAACTCTTTGGAATTGGACCATCAAAAAGAGCTCTTGAAAAAGATAACAGATCTTCTTGAAGACAACAACCCGAAAAGTAGGGGGCATTCCGAAAGAGTCGGAATAATTGCTTGTAAAATAGGGAAGAGTTTGTCTTTGAACGATGAAGAAGTAGAGGACTTAAAATGGTGTGGTTTTATTCACGATATAGGCTTTGTGGGAGTAAAATCAGAATTGCAAACAAAACTTGATCTTTCTGAAGATGAAGTTGATCTGAAAAAAATGCATCCAATAATAGGAGAATTGATAATAGACACCTCCACACTTCCAAAGAGGTACAAAATTGCCATAAAACATCATCATGAAAACTACGATGGAAGCGGTTATCCGGATGGATTAAAAGGAGAAGAAATTCCTTTATTTTCCAGAATCATAGCCATTGCAAATGCCTTTGATGAACTTGTGAAATTCAAAGGCGTCTTACCGGAAGAAGCCGTTGAAGAAATAAAAAGAGAAAGTGGAAAAACATTCGATCCGGAAATCGTAAAGGCAGCTGTACCTGTCTTTGAAGATTTCATCTCAAAGTTAAGAAAAAAATGACAACAAAAGCACCTTTCTTTTTCATCTTCTTGGGAAGTGTACTTGGTTCCCTTTTCTTTTCCGTCTTTCAATTTAAATTTTTAGGGTTTGTAATAGCATGTGGAGCCACTTTGTATATTTTCTTCATCAGAACTAAGGGCCAATTGGTATTGGCACTTTTTCTTTTTGCAATGGGATTGGTGTGGCTTGAAAGCCCGCGCAATTTTCCAAGCGCTGATTTCTTTCTAATTGCGAAGGTGAGAAGTGTTTCAAGTCACGTGATCAAATTATCTTCTGTTCGTTTTTACAAGGATAAAAAATGGTGGAAGGGAAGAGATTCATACATCTTTCTCAATACTTTTCAAAACAAAGGAAGGCCAAAAATTCAGAACACTTTTATGGCGCTGGCAAAAAAAGACGGAAAAAACCTAAAGGCAAAAGACGCTTTCTGGATAACTTTTGATACACCTATTGAAAAATTATACGATACGGGCTCAAAGATCTCGCTCTTTTTATACACGGAAATGAAAAAATACGTCTTTTCCGAAGCGGATACGGTCGCTTCGATATTTTTAGGAAGAAAAGACGTTTCTTATGAAGTAAGGCAAACCTACAAAAATGGAGGTTATGCACACATCTTCGCAGTTTCCGGAATGCATGTTGGCTTCATATCATTCCTGACTTTGCTTATAATTTCCGAATTCCTTCCCTGGAATTTTTTCAAATACCCACTAACTTTCTTTTTTATAACGATCTACGGTTTTATGACCGGTTTTTCCATTCCAACGCTGCGGGCGATCTCTTTTTTCGGCCTTTACGCTCTTTTCAAACTCTTAGACAGGCCACAAGATTTTCTAAACGTCCTGGGATTGGTCGGTACAATAGAGGTTATCTTAGATCCATCGATAGTCTTTGATGTCTCTTTTCAACTTTCCTATTCTGCTGTTATATCGATAGCCATTCTCTTTCCCATTTTGCCTAAGTTTCGTCCACGTTTTCTTTCCGATTCTTTTAACTTAACGGTGGCTGCAAATATTGGAGTCGTGCCTTTTTTGATATTGAATTACGGAAAAATCTATCTTGCATCTTTTATCTTCAACATATCAATTGTCCCAATACTCACAGCGATAATACTTGAAGGCGCTTTCTTCTTTTCTCTCTTTTCACTTGTCGGATTTCATCTCGCAGAGAAGATAATTGGAGGAGGAATTTATCCATTTGCGAAGCTCTTAGATATCGTGGCTTACGTCACGGAAAAAATGCCACTTTCAGTCATTTCAGTAAGACCAAAAGTGGCCTTGTTCTGGATCACTTTATCGAGTGCTGTATCGCTTTTTTCTTTGATTCTTTTTCTTCGCTTAAAGCCTGACAACGAGGGCAAATACCGTAAAAATTCAACTGATGATCAACTATTTTAAAGCCGGTCTTCTCTTCAATCAGTTTTTCTAATTCTTCTAACAAATCTTCTTTGATTTCGTATATTCGCCCACATTTTGTACAAATAAGATGATGATGCTGATGCGAATTTGGTTCTTTAACTTCGTACCTCTCCATACCGTCTCCAAAGTTCACTTTCGATAAAAACCCCATTTCTTTAAGCAAATCGACAGTTCTGTAAATAGTTGCTTTACTTATGTGAGAATTTTTGTGCGAAAGCTTTTCATAAACTTCATCGGCCGTAAGATGTTCTCCCTGATTTTCAAGGAAAATGGAAAGTACCGCCTCTCTTTGGGAGGTGATGCGTAAATGACGCTTCTTAAGTTCATTTCTCAGTTTCTCATAAATTTTCATTTTTCTCACCTCTGTTAAATAATATCAACCACTTATTGAGTGTACCCGTAAATCTTTGCAATTAGTTTGTGATTTTCTTTATGATTTTTTTCTTTTTAAGTTAAGTTTTTCCCACACAGAATTTTTTGTTCTCTTCATTTTTGTGTGGGTAAAACATGACGAATCTCTATTCTGTCCTTGTAAATTTGAACAAAGTCATTCAAAGACATCTTGTTATCAAGTAAAAGAACAAGCATACTCGAAGCACTGTGAGGACATATGAACTCATTGTTTTTTCGTTTCTATCATCCCTTGAAGCCTTCGTCAAATCATATGAAGACGCCATATAAGATGCGAAATAACAGAGTTGGAGGCACAGGACGTGCCGAGAAAGCGAATCTAGAAGATTACACCCACTGCTTGTAAAGCGGTACTAAAATGTCAAAGAATGTGTTATTTAAAATACTACCCACACGATCGTGAAGAGATCCAAATTTTTTCAAGATAAAAAACGTTCCACCATTATTGGCGGAACGCTCAGACTTTGCAAAATCTAATTTTCAACTTATGCGAATTTAAACGTGAAATTTCAGAACTTTTCGAGTTACATAAAATCATTCCAAAAGTCTTAATTTTCCTGGTAAATCAAGTCATCGTATAAAAACTGCAACTTGTTCTTATGCTTTAACTCTTCTATCGAAAGAAATTCAAGGACTTTTCTCAAGTCTTCATCTTTTGCGCCTTTAAGAAGATTTTGATAGAATTGATGCGTCATATCTTCTCTTTTAATAGCGGCTATAAGTATATCTTGAATGTTAGACTTTGAATCTATTTTTGAAGGAAGCAGATAATCTCCAAGCTTCATATCTTGAATCTTGTCTATGACAAGGCCTTTAGCAACTTCATCAACACCTCGATTTATCATCTCTTCTATTCTTTTTTTGTGTTCCACCTCTTGCTCAGCCAAAGCTTTTAACTCTTCCTTCAAATGAGGTTGGCTTACAAAATTCTGAGCATTTGTGTAAAAATTGTAAGAGCTCTCTTCAATCTTCTTAGCCGTTTCTAGCACTTCATCCACACTTTTAATCATAATTTTCCCTCCTTTTTGCTTCGTTACTTTAACGTGATTTCCATCTTTACATTCTTCAAAATTATGGAGTTTTTGTCTATATTCATGATCAATTCTCCTGCCCATGCTTTTTCATTGGTAGAAGAATTGTAAAGATAAACATTTTGGAAGACATTGAAAGTCTTCTCCTTCGCTTTGTAAATAAAATTCTTTCCTTCAATGTGAATTTTTCCTTTTTGAATCACGACGGGGCTGCCTTCTCCGCTGTACACATCGTCTTTTGTATCAAAACTCAAAGTGGAAGATTCGATCACTATATTTGAATTGCTTGCTTTAATGGTCATCGAAGCATTTCCACTTAGTACCCCACTATCTGAATTCAAATTGTAATTCATATTTTTTGCGGTAACCGTGGCGTCTTTTAAGAGTACAACCACATTTCCCGTTGCGTTTGCACTTTTCCACGTTACCTCTCCGGCGGCATCCTTCTCACCAGAAACATTTATGTGAGAAGCTATGATCGTGGTATCACCTATTATTATCTTACCATTTAATATCGTTGTTAGCGTTCCTCCTATTTCGTAATTGGTTTCTCCAGCAATTATGTGCAAAATTCCACCAAATGATGCCAAGGCTATAAAAATCGTAAAAAGTAGCAAAGACAGTGCGATTTTATTCAATTACGGTGCCGCTTTACGGCTCCCTCCCTTCTCTTGTGTGTGCCGCAAGTATTATACCATACTCAAAGCATTATGAACATTTTGTAAAGAAAAAGCGGTCATTTGCTCAGTGTGTTATAATTCTAATGTAAAAAAGCAAGGAGGTTTTTCAAATGAAAAAAGGTATACACCCGGAACTCCACGAGGTGATTGCAACCTGTGCTTGTGGGGCTCAATACAAAGTGCTTTCCACAAAAGAAAAGATAACTCTAGAAGTATGTTCTGCCTGTCACCCATTTTACACAGGTAAGCGCACCAACATTATAGACAGCGAAGGTAGAGTGGAAAGGTTTAAAAGAAGATATTCGAAAAAATGACCCCCTGATGGAGGTCATTTTTTTACAATGAAAGTTCTCCAGGTACTTTTGGAAAAAGTCTGGCCTCTTCTACATGTGACAGATTACAAACGAAGCGTGTAAGTCTTTCTATACCTATTCCACAACCGGCTGAGGGAGGAATACCTTTTTTTACCTCTTCAAGGTACCATCTCATAGATGAAAAATCATTTCCTTTATACTCCATTCGTTTCACGATTCTATCGTATTCATATTCTCTCTCACCTCCAGAAGATGCTTCGTTAAAGCCATAAGGATACATTAAATCCATATCCAACAGCGTTTTTCCGTTTTTATCAAGCTTATCGTAAAATTCTCTTTCATCTATGGGGATGTCTATAAGCCAAAATGGTTCTGTGGCTTTCTCCGACAGGATATTTTCAAAATCTTTCCCGTATTCTTTCAAAGCTTCAAGGTATCTCACTTTTTTAAAGGGAACTTTGGGAATTGAAAAATGAGGATTCATTTTTGCGATCAAGTCCCCCAATTTTCTTCCAAGCTCTTCGAATGTGTAAACGATCATCTCTTCAACCAAAGCCATGATATCTTCTCTTGTTGCTTCACGCATTTCCAAATCGAGTTGCGTGAATTCTATAAGATGACGACCAGTGCTTTTCTTTTCTTCCGTTTCCAAGCGTATGTTAGGCGAAAACGAAAAGATCCTCGGATGAATTCTCATAGCAAGTTGTTTGTGAAATATCATCGATTTTGTTAAAGAATAGCTTCCATCGTAGTACTTTATTTCCGCATCGAAAACGGAATGATTTAACGGATCGGTTATTGGTGAAATGATGACCGGAAGAATTTCTATAAATCCCCTTTCTCTTAGAAACTTTCCCATTAAAAAAATCAATTCGCTGGAAATTTCCAAAACTTCTCTTTTCACTCTTAAGCTTTTTTCTACCTTTATTTCCATTTGAAACACCTCCTGAAAGAATTGTCTTTTGGCACAGAAATTTAATAAAAAAAGCCGGTGACTTCTTTCTGTCACCGGCCTGATGGATTTTTAAAAATTAAGCTTAAAAACGCTTAACCCCACCGACCGATGTCGAAGGGGTTATTATTGTTAACAGTGTATATTAACGCATATTTTTCGATAAACATATACATTAAAATCACCTTTTGGTTTAAATGTTTTTAAGATGATAACATAAAAAAATATAATTGTCAAGTTAATAAATCATCTTCTAATTCTTAGCTTTTGAAAAATACACGTTCGAACTTGAGTAATTGAGGTATTATGGTGTTTTAAAAATTCAAAAAAGGAACTAAATCTTGCTTTCAAAGTTCTTGTTAGAGCATGTGAACTTACCATTTGGAAATTCAAAGAGGTTGAGAGGCATGAGAAGTGCCAACAAAGCGAAGTGCTCACAGACGGGCGTCTGAAATTTTCATACAAAGATGAATCTACCTTTTCCGCACGTTTTGAACAACCATTTTGAACTCATTTCTCGCAAAGAAAAGAACCATAACACCCGCAATGAAAAACTCCAAAACAAGTTTGAGATACTCAGGCATACGATAAAGGGGAAATAGAAAAACGTACACGTACAAAATGGACGTTAAAATTGGAAGAATCGTTTTCACACTGAAAAGATGGAAAATTTTGTAATGATACTTTAAATCCACGGTAAGTGTTAACATCCAAAGTATTCCCACCACACTAGAAGACGCGGCTATTCCAGCTTGCTTAAAAGGAGTCATTAACCACCAGTCCATTATCGCATTCAGCAAAATGAAAGGAATTGAAAGAAGTGACAATCTTAAAGTGCTCTTCTTTGCCATATAAACGTTGCCTAGCATGCTATTCAAAGGAATTGTCAATACCATGATTGAATAGCCTATCAAAGCGGATGAGGTGATTGCAGTTGAATTCGTGTTGAAAGCACCCCGTTGGTATATTATTTCGACTATCCAAGATGATGCAACTATCGTAAACGCCGCTATAGGTGACAACATTTTAATCACGGTTTCATTTAAAATTCTCGTTTTCCTTTCTAAAGCCTTATCATCCATCATCGCAGCACTTTCCGAAACGCTTGTAAATGAAGACGTTATAAGGCCCGTTGAAGCCAATCCCGATATCATTGTAATTATTGAAAAAGAATAAGTCAAAGCGGAAACGCTTCCAACAGGTAAGCACGCTGCAAATGCTTTATCCACAATGCTGTTTATGGTTCCAACGGTAATAGAAAGAAAAAGCGGAGCCGCCAAATACAGAGCCCTCGCCATTTGTCGTGTGAAAGGCTTTGAAAATGGGAAAAATGTCCATATTTTTTCACCAAACAAATAGGCAACGAATGCCATTGAAGCGGTTCCCGCTGTCCAGGCTACAGCGTAAGATGCCGCACCCATCTTCGAAGCCAAAAGCAAAAGAACTGGAATTGCAACAAGATTAAAAGTAAAACTTGCCAATGAATATTGAAGGAACATTCTCTCAGCTCTTAAAAACGTTCCAAAAACATTTATCAAGCCGGTAAAGAAGGGAAGAATGGAAAATATCCTCAAGTAGTCATCCGCTAAAAGAAACGTCTTTTGCGGAAATCGAGGCGCAAATATTTTCACAAATAGGCCTGGAAAGAGGAAAAGCATCGCTCCAAAGAGGAGTAGAAAAACAGAGGTAAAACCAAGTAAACTCCGAGCAAAAAATTTTGCCGATTCATCGCCATTCTTTTTCTTTTCTTCGAGATACATGGGAATGGCAATTGATGCAAACGAAGAAGAAATTATCATCGATAAAAATGCAGCCGGTTGTTGAGCGATCACAACGGCATCAAATCCACGACTTGTTCCAAAAAGCGAGCTGGCGATCATCTGTCTTACAAGGCCAAGCAATTTGGAACCTAAAGTAAAAGTAGTAATCCATATGGTTCCAGCGACAATTGTCTGTTTTGATTTAAAAATGCTAGAAAGTTTCGATTTTAAGTGCGCCAATGTGGAAAATCTCCTCTTATGATTTGCTCGTGTTGTGCATGAACGCCACGAAGAACATTTTTTGAATCGCAAAATCATAGCTTTCACGCACATGAAAGGTGAATAATTATACAACACCAAAATAGACAAAGCGGACTCTCGGGGGAAAGTCCGCTTCATTAAAGATTGTTTAAGGGGGATAGGGGGGTATTTTATTATTTTAGACGCACTATTTTTAAATTGGTTCAAAAATTTTTTGATTGCTTGAAATCATAAAGTGGTAAAATAGTACGTAGTCCGAACTTAAGGGGTGAAAAGATGAAAGAAGTCTCAGCTAAAACACAATTAACTCTTTGCAGTTTGAATCATTTCACCATTGATTCTTACAGCGCAATGCTCAATCCTTTGCTTCCTTTAATAATGACGATTTTTTCTCTGAGCCAAGGAACAACTGCTTTTATTTCAGCAAGCTTGGGAGTTATAGCCGCTTTCGTTCAACCTTTTGGCGCTGCTTTGGGGGTCAAAATAGGAGAAAAGAGAATGCAAGTCATTAGCATTCTTTTGTCAGCCATATTCATTCCACTTATTGGAAGTACGAAAAGCTTGATCTTTCTTATTTCCTTTTTGATTCTCGGTAAAATTGGAAATGCCTTCTTTCATCCCAACGCTGCCGCTTTCGTCGGCAAAATAGGATTTAAAAAAAGCAACACAGCCATGTCTTTGTTCTCAATAGGTGGAACTTTAGCCGGCGCCGTTACACCTATTTTTATCGTGTGGTACGTGAAGATATTCGGAATGGCATCAATGTACTTCTTGATGCTCTACGGATTAGTCGTGGCCATTTTATCAATTTTCCTACTTCCGAGGTACAAAGAAAGCTTTGACAGGGTAAACCAGGAGAAAGGCTTTGGGTTAAGAGATTCAATTAAAGTTAAGGGTGTAAAAGTCTTGATGACGGTTATCGTGTTGCGCTCGTTAACGCTAATGATGTTCTCTAATTTAATACCGCTTTATCTGAAACAATTGAATTACTCACTGGTTTGGGGAGGATATTTTTTAACACTCGCGACTTTGGCTGGGACACTTGGAAACTACACAGGTGCCATGCTTTCAGACAAGTGGGGAAGCAAAAAAGTAAACATGTTCTCACTTTTTCTCGCCTTTCCTTTTGGACTTTTAACGTTTTTAACAACAAATGTTTACCTGATGTTGGCAATGTACATATCCATGTCTTTCTTTTCATTTTTCACAATGGCATCTAACATCTCTTACATGCAAGGATTTTTGCCACACAGAAAAGGAATTGCATCTAGCCTTAGTATGGGAATATCGTGGGGAACATCCAGCTTGTTGTTTATGGGAATAAGTTTGACCATAAATTCTGTTGGGTTAAGAACTGTTTTGCTTTTTGGCGCTTTTTCACTGCTTTTGGCAGGCTTTTTCTCTTTAAAATTACCGGGTGAAAGGAAAATGGAGTTTTAAATGAGGGTGCGAGCTCAAAACTTGACAACCGGTTCGATAATTTCAAACATAATAAAGCTCTCTTGGCCGCTTGTACTTTCCAACTTAATTCAATCTCTGTACAACATAGTCGATACCTTTTGGCTGGGAAAATTAGGTCCATTGGCTATAAACGCACCAACTATTTCCTGGCCGGTTATATTTCTGGTGATCTCCTTTGCCGGTGGATTTGGAATGGCTGGGACTTCATTTGTTTCTCAACATCATGGTGCAAATGAAGAGGAAATGGTGGGAAAAGCTGTAGGTCAAACGCTTCTAATAATCGCCTTTTTCTCTGTTGTAATGAGCATTAGCGGTTTTTTTCTGTCTGATTCCATCGTAAAATGGATGGGCGCTTCAAAGGCTCTTGTTCCTCTGGCATCTACTTTTATGAAAACAATATTCCTGGCCACTCCTTTTACCTTCGGCTTCATGATTTACTCTTCCCTTTTAAGAGGATACGGAGACACGATCACACCTATGAAGTTGTCTTTTTATTCCGTCATAACAAACATGATTCTTGATCCCATTTTAATATTCGGATGGATTGGATTTCCAAAATTAGGAGTCTTCGGCGCAGCACTCGCAACATTGTTAACACGGGGCGCATTTACAATTTACGCCTATTACCTCTTACTTACAGGAAAAAATGGGCTAAAAGTGAAAAAGAGTGATTTCATTCCAGAATTCGATAAGATAAAACAAATAATCAAAATAGGTCTTCCGCTCGGTTTAAGTCAAACTGGACAAGCCGTTGGATTCGTTGTCATGACGGCCATTGTCACGTATTTCGGAAATTATACCCTTGCCGCATTCGGTATTGGAAATAGGATAATTTCACTTGCAACGATGTTTTCCATGGGAATAAGCGCTTCCTCTTCGGCCATAGTGGGACAAAATTTGGGAGCCAAAAAAGTTAAAAGAGCCGAAGAAACGATAAAAAAGTCTTTGATTTTGAACTTTTTAACAATGGTTGGCATTTCTTCCATAATGATAATCTTCAGATACCAGCTCATTGAAATATTCGTTTCAAACGAAAACGTTATCTCGCAAGGCGCACATTTGATGTTTATCATAGCCTTTTTTATGCCATTTTTCGCGATAATGCAATCATTTATGGCCGCTTTCAACGGTTCTGGCCACACCGTTGAAAGCATGTGGATGATGATCTCAAGGCTATGGTTTATGAGAATACCTTTGATATTCGTTCTAGGCTGGGGGCTTAAATTTGGCTCCAATGGAATATGGTGGGCAATGGGTTTGTCCAATGCCGGCGCCGCGCTCCTTGCATTTGTTCTTTACCTTCCAGGTAAGTGGAAAACTCCAAAAGCGATGTTTAAAAAACATTAAAAACAAAATGTCTAATAAATTAAAATTTGAAAAAATAAAGCACTTTATTTATCTCTCTTGACACTCAACATTTATAGTGTTAAAATTATTTGTGATTCTCAATGTTTTTTCTTTACTTCTTGAAGCGTAAAGAAAAACTTAAAAATTCAAGCTTCAAGATTTTTTGTGTTCAAGAACTATTTTATGTTGGAGGTGGTTTTATGAAGTTTAAAGTTTTTCTTTTGGCGTTAGCAGCTGTTGCCTTGCTTATGTTCCCAGTGTGGGCAAGCGCGAATAATCCCAATACGGTAATTGAAGAAAATGAACGAGCAGTTGCTACTTTGGATCCAGCATGGGCTTACGACACTGGTTCCGGACAAGTACTCAATAACATTTACGATAACCTAATCCAGTACAATGGTGTATCAGTAACGAAGTTCCTTCCAATGCTTTCTACCAATGTTCCCAGTGTAAAAGACGGCACTATCCTTAATGGTGGAAAAACGTACATCTTCCACATAAGGAAGGGAGTTTATTTCCACAACGGCGATCTTTTAACTCCTGAGGATGTCGTCTACACATTTGAAAGAATTGTTATTTTCGACAGGGCTGGAGGGCCACAGTGGATGTTGGCTGAACCTTTGCTCCCGGAAATCAACGGTTCTTATGTTGACAGCATCACACAATGGGCAGTAAAACTTGCTGGTGTTAAATCGTGGGACGACCTATTTGTTAATGGAACTCGAACTCCAAAAAATGCTAAATACAAAAAAGCCCTTATTGATGCTTTCAATCTTCTCGCAAAGGATTTTGTAATAAAAGGTGATGAGGTGATAATCAACCTTCCTCACCCATATCCGCCATTCCTTTCAATAATTTGCCACGGTGCATTTTGGTCTTCCATAATCGATAAAAAATGGGCAAAATCTGTTGGAGCATGGCCAGGAACCGCTGATACGTGGTGGCTTTACCACAACCCAATTCGTGAAAAGGATCCTTTATATTCCGTAGCCAATGGAACAGGACCATTTGAATTGGAAAGATGGACGGCGGGAAGAGAAGTTGTATTAAAAAGATTTGACAAATATTGGGCTGGCCCTGCAAAGATTCAATACGCAATAATAAAAGTAATTAAAGAGTTTACCACAAGAAAATTAGATTTACTCAGAGGAAACGCAGATGTCATTTCAGTTCCACCTTCATTCCTTGAACAAGTGGCCAATGTGAAAGATGTGAATGTTAGTAAAAGCATTCCTGTCTTGGGGATATACAACTTCTTCTTCAATTTTAACGTTCAGCCACACAGCAAATTCTTGTATTCCGGTAAATTGGACGGAAATGGTGTTCCACCGGATTTCTTCTCGAATCTAGATGTCAGAAAAGCGTTTGAGTATATGTTCCCATACAAAACGTACATAAAGGATGTTTGGTATGGCCAAGGTATACATCCTAACGGCCCTATCCCCAAAGGATTGTTGGGCTACAGTGCCAACACACCTTCTTATAATTTTGATCTCAGCAAGGCAATAGAGTATTTCAAGAAAGCTTACAACGGAAAGTTATGGAAGATAGGCTTTAAAGTAGCTGTTACCTACAATGTAAGCGATAAGACAATGCAAATGGCAGCTCAAATGTTAAGTGCTTATGCCCGAAAAATAAATCCAAAATTTAAAGTGGTACCTGTTGGACTACTTTGGGCGTCGTTGTTAGATAATCAAGTAAGTGGGAGTATGCCAATATATGCGTTAGATTGGTTTGCCGATTATGCCGGGCCATATGATTTTGTATATCCTTACCTTGATTCAAATGGACCATACGGTGCGTCTCTTGGAAAGAACTTCATTTCTCTTGCCAAAAAAGAATTTGACCCACTTGTCACTGAATCTATGAAGGTTACCGATCCAGCCAAACGGCAAAAGATTTACGAAGAACTTAATTTGTTATCTTACAAGTATGCAACTATGATGTGGCTCATTCAGCCATCTCGTCAGATTATTTCTAGAAGATGGTTGAAAGGGCTTTACCCGGATAATTACAATCCAATGTTTAATAAGGAGCTTCTCTTCTATAAATTGTATAAAAAATAATAAAGAGCAGTTTAAAAAAGCCCTCAGTTGCGAGGGCTTTTTTGATGTTATTTACTCTAAAAAATATTGATGGACCATTCTTCTTTTATCATTCAAAGAATTCAAGGGTTTTTCTGGCTATGAATTTTTTAAAAATCAGATGAGCACTTAAATGACCGGAAGGAAGAACATACCTTTTTGGCTTTCCCAGCCGTCTCCATAGATCATCTGAGGACTTAGAAGGAATAAATGGATCGAAAGCGGCTTTAAAAAAGAGTGTTTTTCTTGGAGGAATTAGATGGGCAAATATTGAAGGATCGTAAGTAA
>WFYR01000098.1 GCA_015489955.1 Mesoaciditoga sp.
AACAATCACCAAGTCTCTTCGTTGAAAGAATTTGAAAAAGCGTACTCTCGAATAAAAAAAGGTCACACAGTGGCTTTAACGGCTTACTCACAGGGAATGGAACTACTCGTTATCTTCAACAAATAAAAATCACTTAAAATAAATAAAAGGCTCTTTTTTAAAGAGCCTTTTATTATTGCAAAAAATGAATTAGAACAGAGGAGTGAATCCCATTTCATCCCAGTATTCTTTCGATCTCTCTTCGTACATAGAATAAAGCATATCCCTATGCTCTTTTTCCCAAGATGACAAAGCAGTCAAAACTTTTTTGGCATTCTCATCTTCAACTTTTTCCGCGCTGTTGGCGTAAAAGTGCATGAAATCATCTTCTATGAGATAAGCCATTCTCAATATCGAAAGCTCAGACGCTATCTCATCTATCTTTCCAGAGGTTAACTCTTTTTTCTCACGATCGTTGAAAAAACTCGTGTCCTGTTTTGGAGCTTCCACTTTGGATATATCGTTTCCATTTTCAACATTTTCTATGAGCTTTTCGATGTATCGCACATGATCCGTTTCCATTTCTGAAAGCTGTTCTAAAACTTCTTTCACATCTGGATCCTTAACACTTTTTACTTTCTCCTTGTAAAAATTCATTCCTTCTATTTCCCTTGAAAGGGCAAATTTTAAAATTCCAAGAACTCCTTTATCCATGAACTTCACCTTGCTTTCCTTTTTTTATTCGTTACTCGTCAATTTTGTTTCTCCATCTCTTCCCAGAAATGGCAGGCAACGTAATGATCCGGTCTAACTTCCACCAACGGAGGTTCTTCTTCGGAACACACCGGTTTTGCCAGCCAGCATCTTGGATGGAATCTACAACCCTTAGGAGGATTGGCTGGACTTGGAACGTCTCCTTGAAGTATTATTCTATCTTTTCGCTCAATGGTTGGATCTGGAATGGGATTAGCCGACAGCAAGGCCTTGGTGTAAGGGTGCAAGGGATTGTTAAAAAGTTCGTGCTTGCTGGCTATTTCCACTATCTTTCCAAGATACATGACCACGATTCTGTCACTTATATGCTTAACAACGTTCAAATCATGGGCTATGAACAGATAAGTTAAGTTGAATTCTTTTTGTAAATCATCGAGAAGGTTTAAAATTTGAGCCTGAATTGAAACATCGAGAGCTGAAACGGCTTCATCGCAGACTATCAACTCGGGGTTCATTATCAACGCACGGGCTATACCTATTCTTTGGCGCTGTCCACCTGAAAACTCGTGAGGAAACCTATTCACGTAAAGGGGGGAAAGCCCAACTTTTTCCATGTACTCTTTTACCATTTCGTATCTTTCTTTTCTATTTCCTATATGGGCAGCTTTCAACCCTTCTGCTATTATGTCTTTTACCCTCATCCTTGGGTCTAGTGAACCGTACGGATCCTGGAAGATCATCTGCAATTTAGTTCTGTACTTGTTCATCTTTCTTTTAGACATTGCCAGAAGATCTTCCCCATTGTAATGAACACTGCCAGCAGTTGGTTCTATAAGCCTCAAAATGGTCCTACCGGTTGTAGTTTTACCACAACCGGATTCACCAACAAGACCTAACGTTTCACCTTTCCTTATGAAGAACGAAACGTCATCGACTGCCTTTACCCAACCAACTGTTCTTTTAAAAACTCCAGCTTTTATTGGAAAATATTTCTTTAAGTTTTTTACTTCCAGAAGTACTTTTTCGTCGGTTTTAGCTTTAGAATCATTTTGAAGTTTTTCCAACTTCCTCACCACTTTCCCAGTGTTTTGAAAGCTCTTCCATTTCTTGATATCTCCAGCATCTCGTGTAATGTCCAGGTTCCACTTCAACCAGAGGGGGCTCTTCCTCAAAGCACTTGTCTATCGCGTAAGGGCATCTGTTGCTAAAGCGACAACCTTTTGGCATATGGAAAAGATCTGGAACTACACCCTTTATGGAATCGAGCCTATCGACTTCCACATCTGGTCTTGGAATGGATCGCATCAGACCAACGGTGTAAGGATGCGAAGGTTTCTTAAAAAGCGGAACAACATCCGCGTATTCGACTATTCTTCCCGCGTACATAACGGCAACCCTGTCAGCCATTTCGGCTATGACACCTAGATCATGGGTGATCATTATAAGAGAAGAGTTATACTCTTTTAAAAGTTCACGCATGAGATCCAAAACCTGCGCTTGTATTGTAACATCCAAAGCCGTTGTTGGTTCGTCAGCAATAAGCAAGTTGGGGTTACAAGACATCATCATCGCTATCATTGCCCTTTGTCTCAATCCGCCGCTGAGCTCATGTGGATATTCGTAAATTCTTTTTTCAGGCATTGGAATGCCGACCTTTTCAAACATTTTTATTGCGTAATCGTAAGCCTCTTTTTTGCTCATCCCGAGGTGAAGCTCAACCATTTCAGCCAATTGTTCCCCAACTGTGTAAACCGGATTCAACGCCGTCATTGGTTCCTGAAATATCATGGCTATTTCTTTTCCTCTGATCTTTCTCATTTCTCTTTCTGAAAGTTTGAGAAGATTTTTACCTTTGTATATGACTTCACCTTGGGGAACTTCACCTATTCCTTTCGGTAAAAGCCGCATTATTGAAAGAGAGGTTACGCTCTTTCCACAACCAGATTCTCCAACTATTCCAAGCGTTTCTCCTTGTCTTACTTCGAAGTCAACGCCACCGATGGCTTCAACCGTGCCATCTTCGGTATGAAAAACCGTGTGAAGATTTTTAACCTGTAAAAGTACATCTTTCACCATATCAATCACGTCCTATATGAGCATTCTTGGGTCTAAGATGTCTCTGAGAGAGTCACCCAGCAAATTCCAACCCATAGCGTAAAGTATTATTGCCAAACTTGGATATGTTATGGTGTACCAATAAGCAAATGGGTTTCCCCCACTTGAAGATATTATCCAATTCCTCGAAAAAGAAACCAACTGCCCCCAATCGGCGTACCCAACCGGCGCACCCAAACCTAAGAAGGACAAAGCTGCGGCTGTAAGAGGAATTGTTGCCATGTCCATTGAAACCTGAATCAAAATTGGATATATGGAGTTTGGAAGGATATGCCTCGTTATTATCCTAGCTCCAGGAGTTCCCAAAGCCCGTCCAGCCATAACGTAATCATTCTCCTTAACTTCGAGGACGCTTCCACGTATGAGCCTTGCGTATCCCATCCAATAGAATATAACCAAAGCCCACATAACGTGATTCAATCCTGGTCCAAGCATAGTTACTATGACTATAACGCCTACCAGGAATGGAAAAGCCAGGAATATATCCGTTACCCTCATTAAAACTTCATCAACCCACCCCCCAAAGTAGGCAGATATAGTTCCAACGAACAATCCTATTATTAACGCTAAACCTATGACAAATATTCCAAGCTTGAAAGCTGTTCTCGTTCCCCAGATGATGCCGTAGTAAATATCGTACTGCCCTTCTGTTGTCCCAAAGATATCTTCATGGGAAGGTGGTTGAGGAACCGATGACCATCCATTTTGTGGCATCTGATACGGAGTGTCTGGATACGGTGGTTTTGCCAGAACTGGTGCCAAAATCGCTATGGCCACGAAGAGCAAAACAAGTAGCAGTCCCGCAATGGAAGTTGGATTTCTCATCAATTTTTTAAGTACTTTTACAAATCCTTCCATCTCAACTCACCCCAGACGTACCCTTGGATCTATAAGGGCGTAAGTTATGTCAACTATCAAGTTTCCTATGATCGTTACTAGTCCATATATAACTGCCACGCCTAAAACTCCAGAGTAATCAAATTGTTCTGCGGCTTGCGCAGAAAAACTACCAATTCCAGGATAGTTGAAAATCGTTTCGGTGATTATAACTCCTCCAAGCATTCCAATAAACATCATACCCGCTACCGTGGTTGCTGGTATAAGCGCGTTTCTCCTCGCGTGCTTGTTTACTACAACTCTTTCACTTAATCCTTTAGCGCGCGCCGTTCTTATGTAATCCTGGCCTAACGCTTCCAGCATGGAAGAACGCGTAATTCTCAGCAATCCAGCCCAGGACAAATACGAAAGTGTAAGAATTGGAGCTATCAAGTGCTTTAGCGCATCCAAGAATACCGGAATGTTTCCATTCAACAAGGCATCTATCGTTATCATACCAGTGTATTGGTGGAAATTCTTTGAGTAAACGATCATTTGCGCCCATTGATCGAGCCTGCCCGGTGGAAGCCACCCCAGAACTCCATAAAAGATGAAGAGTATGAGTAGACCAAGAACAAAAGCGGGAATGGAGTATCCCAACAGAGCCACCACTCTAAGTATTTGGTCTATCACCCCGTTGTGGTGCACCGCGGCAACCACCCCTAACCATATTCCTATCCAAATAACCGGAACAATGGCGTAAATAGTAAGCTCAAGCGTTGCGGGAAATCTCTGTCCTATAACTTTAATTACAGGTTCATTCAAAGAAAGGGACCATCCAAAATTGCCTCTTACTATTTTTTCAAGCCAATTTCCATACTTCACCATGAAATTTTTCTTTAACCCGTACTTTTCAATGAGTTTTTCAACGTTTGCGCCCTGAAGTTGCCTTGGATCTTGAACGTAAGCGCTAAGTAATTGATATGGCGATAAGAACGACGTGAAAAAGAATATCAAAAATGTGAGACCCAAAAGTGTAACTGGTAAAAGGAGAAGCCTTCTAATTATGAAGCTTATCAAGTGAAACACCGTCCTCTCTTCGAAATGGAATAAAAGCTTTTAACGCGATGCAACGTTATTTTACCAGATATCGTGAAAAATGCTAAGCAGAATATTCAATCCCATTTTCTTTCCTCCTCACCAAAGTTCAAGAGTTTTTTCTGTATTTGTAAAACGAAAACTCTTCAAATTATAAATCTTCACATCGTTACGTTTCAAGTTTTGAATCATGATGGAGATGTTGATTTTAAAAAAAAAGAAAAGGGCAGGAAACACAAGCCCTTTTCTTTGAAAAACGTGTATGCTTTTTACACTTTAAAGTTACTTGTAAAGAGAGTAAAAATCAATCCCGGGCCTCATTGGGTTGTAATACCATCCTTTTAGATCGCTGCGTTGAATGTGAACGGCCAATGGTTGATCCAAGAACATGTATATCGCGTTGTTATGGGCTATTTCGTTCATCTTCGTGTATATCTTAGCACGTTCAGATTGATTGACCGTTTTCATCGACTGCATTAACAAAGCGCTCATGTTCTCTTTTGCCCATTTGATGTAGTTTTCTCCCAGAGTGGAGCCGTATGCGCCGCTTGGAGAATAGAATGGCTGTTCGAAATCGTAAGGATCGGGGTAATCGGCAGACCATCCAACCACAAAGAAGGGTAACCTTCCATTGGCGTAGTCATCCAGGAAAGAAGACCAAAGTTCACTCACAACGTTTATGTGAAATTTAGGATTGATACGCCTTGCGTAGAATTTTATCATTTCACATGCTGTTTGTCTTTGGTTGTTCCCCGAATTGTAAACCAAAGTCATCGTGAATCCTTTTCTCCACAATTCACCGTTGTAGGCCTTCTTGAAGTATTCGGTCGCTTTTGCAAGATTTTGAGAAAATGCCTTCGGATCGTTCGCGTTGTAACCGAATAACCCTTTTGGAATAACACTGTTTGGAACTATGGCCTGTCCCATCCAGACTTGTTTTATGAACGCTTTGTAAGGGAAGAGATACTCAAATGCCAACCTTACATCTTTATTTGAGAAGAAATCCGGTGGTATGCCTCTACCATCCAATTTTCCACTTCCAATGTAACGATTGCCGCGGGCGTTAACGTTGAAATTGAATACACCCATGTCAACGCTAAGAACGGGAAGTCCCTTGGTAACTTCTATATTCGGCACATTTTCTATTTGTTTTATGTATTGGCGTGGGACGTATATGATGTCCGCATTTCCGCGCAAAAGATCCAATTTTCTCGTGGTGAATTCTGGAACTTTTTTGATGACACCGTACTCAATTTTCGCCGGTCCGGCCCAATATTTATCGAATCTTTTGAACACTATTTCCCTTCCTTTTGTCCATCTTTGAAGAACGAATGGGCCTGTACCGTTTTCAACGTCGTACAAAGGATCTTTTTCTCTCGTTGGATTGTGATACTTCCACCATGTATCGGCTTGTCCATTCCATCCACCTTTGGATTCCACCCAGCTTTGATCGAGAATTGATGACGTGGAAACACCGTGAGCCAATATGTAAAGGAACGGTGGATAAGAATGGGGCAAATGGATCACGACATCGTTTCCCTTAACTTCAAAATCTTTTGCCAAAAGGTTAAAGGCATCTATCAAAGCTTGTTTGTACTTTGAATTCTTTGGTGTTCTTGTACCTTCAACAAAAAGGTCGGCAAATTTTTTCACTCCTGCAAGTTTTACCGCCCATTGTTCAATGCTGTCAACGTAGGCACCGTTGATTTCAGGAAGCAACGGTTCAGCAAGCATCCATGAAGGACCACCCGCGCGATCAAAGATGACGGCCCTTTCAAGAGAGTAGACGACATCTTGAGGGGTTAAAGTGTCTCCGTTATGAAAGTAAACCTCTTGGCGTATGTGGAAAACGTAAATTTTTCCGTTGTCAAGAATGGTTCCGTCAGCTTCATTTGGAATATTTGTAGAAATCATCGGTTTGAATTTAGAAATACTGGAACCATCGTACTGAATAAGGTTGTCGTAGAGTTGCCAAATTGCTTCTCCTGAACCGGTATCGTAAGACCAGTCCGGATCTAACGTGGGAATCAATCCTATGGTTTCTTCCACTACCATGTTGGAAGCGGCAAATGCAAAAGCACTCACAACCAACACGAATGAAAGAAGAACCACAAAAGTTTTCTTCATGCTACCTTCCTCCTTCACCAAAAATTTTATTTTACGTTTCACGCAAAGCGTGAATTTCTAAGCCAAACGATTATAAAGCTTTACATCGTTACGTTTCAAGATTCGCATTTTGATGAAGATGTTGAAATTAACCAAAAAGAAAAGGACCGGAAACCCGATCCTTTTCTTTTTTAATATTTATTGTTTTTACTTCTATTATTTGTAAAGAGAGTAGAAGTCAATTCCAGGTCTCATAGCGTTGTAGTACCAGCC
>WFYR01000099.1 GCA_015489955.1 Mesoaciditoga sp.
ATCCACAAACTGACGTCGGTTTTATCTATCATGCTGAAGCAAATTCTCGTTTTTCCTTCTTTTACCACTACTTTCTATGTATCCACGCTGATCTCATTTAAATATTCGAGAGCGACAATTCCATTTTGATCGTTGCCAACGCATCCTGCTAGCATTGTATCTGTGGCAAGTTTTTTTCAAAACGTAAGCGGTGTCCGAAACGAAACCTCCGCCTTCAAGCTTAAAAGATTCTACTTAAACGTCATCATTGTATCCCGGAAAACGGAGTTTTCTAGCGAGAAAATCAACGTTTATGTCACTAACGATAAGGACCATAAATTCCTCCAATTTTTGAAATTTGAAATGTGGATTTTTCCCCCTTCATCGGCTTCTCCACCACTTTCCCAGCAAGCGATGGCAGACTGAAAAGATTGCGCTACACGAAGAAAGGGTTCGATTAATAAACACTCCATTTTGAAATTCACAAACAAAAGGAGAAAAAGAATGAAAAACTCCGAAGCGATAAATGCGGTGATGAATGGAATGAAAATCCGGGCCGTCAGGCCCGGATTGATCATTTCTAATCTAAAGTAACAAAATTTGAGAGAGACTCACGAAGACAGAAGATTTTTCACTTAAATGGTGTAAATTCTTCCTTTCCTCCTAAATAGCCAATCACTATTTCTTTGAATGTCGGATACCTTCCAATATCCTTATTCGTTTTTACCAAAATTTCGTTTCCCACAAAGCCGACAATCTCGCTTTGAGAAACCTTTTCGTTTTGGGAAATAAGTCTATGAGATGCTTTTGCATCGTCTACGTTGTCTTGATATATGATTTTGCCTTCTTTTATTATTCCAAAAGAAGTTGAAATTTCTTCCAATTCATATATCTCATGCGAAGAGATTAAAATGGTCTTTCTTTCTTCGTTAGCGTAATCGCTTATAATTCTCAAAACTTCTGCACGGATGAGCGGGTCAAGATGTTGAGTTGGTTCATCGAGTATGAGCAAATCAGCACCGCTTGCGAAGGTAAGAGCAATGTAAAAGATGGTTTTCATCCCTATTGAATAAGTTTCAACTCTTTGACTGAGATCGAATTTGTAATGGATTGCAAAATTGGAAAATATCTCATCATTCCATTGTGGATAAAGTAAGCTCCAAATCTTAACATAATCGCCGCCGGTGAATCTTCTGAAGACTCGACGATTTTCATTCATAACGGCGATTTTCTCTTTTAGCTTCTCGTTGAAAGGCTCGTCGAATATTTCTATTTTCCCTCCAGTGGGCTTCAAGCTTCCATACACGCATCTAAGAGTTGTTGTTTTTCCGGCTCCATTCGGGCCTATAAGTGAGAAGATCTCTCCTTTTTTTACTTCAAAACTTATACCATTTAACACGCGTTTGGCTGAAAAGTTCTTTTTAAGGTTTTCGACTTTTACCATCATTTTATCTTCCCCTTTCTTTCAAAGATGAAATACGAAATCATCAGTAACGAAAGGGCAAAGATCAATGCCACTGTTATGTTTTCTTGATAAATTGGACTTATCATTCTATACGGATTCAAACCATACCATCTAATAGAGCCTAAAAATGCGTCTGCTATGAGCACGAGGAAGGGCACACCAAAGTTTCCAAACCCAAAGCTTGCCGAAAGCACTGCTATTCCAAAGTAAGCGGTTGAAAAGGTCAAGGTAGATAGGAGTCCGTATCCAATACTCCAAGGACTGGGCGTTATGAAAATGCTTTCAAAAGAGTAGCCTATCATCTGTGGAAAGATGGAGAAAACAAGTAAAAATACGTATGAAGACCAGAATACATCCTTACGTGAAAGGGGCAGCTCCATCATGATGTTGAATTTTCCATTGCACATGTCTCGTGGGAGAAGAACTAAGGTGATCATTAAAAATATGAAGAAAATTCTCCAACTAAAGTTTGGTATTAAAAGAAGCAACGTTAAAATTAAAAGAAGTCCAGCTCTCTCTTTGAGAGTTTTGATGAAATAAACTTCAACTTTGTTCACCTTTTTTCCACACCTCCTCAAGGATTAAGATCGTGGTATTCAAATCCATGTCCATCTTTTTCAACTCTTCAACGCTTTTTTCCAAAATATCTACAACCTTTGGATTTATTATCTTTGATTTTTTTACGAAGTATCCCACGCCATGTTGGGCTTCTACAATCCCATCCATCTGCAATTTTTCCAATGATTTCATTATGGTATTGACGTTCACTCCAAATACTTTTTTTAACTCTCTTACAGGTGGAAGTTGGTCACCAAATTTTAGATTTCCCAACACGATCTCTTTTTTTATCATGTCCATTATCTGCAAGTACGCTGGAATTCCGCTATGCTTATCTACCGGTTCTAACATTTTCAACCACCTTTCAATATCTCACTATTTTTACAAGCACTCCCGTTGGTGTAGTTTCAAGCCTTCCGGCATTTTGTGGAATTTTAACACTAAATGTTCCGGCATTGCCTTTCAACGAAAAGAGGCGCGTGCCTGACCATTCGTCTAAATAGCTCACACTTCCAATGGCACTGTTACAGTTCACCGCAAAATCTTGGACTCCATTTAAAGAAAGATGAGCAACAAGTCCATTGGCGTCTATTCTAACGGTACTCGCATTCATTTCCCCAGAAAGAGTAGCCCCATTACAATTGACGATCATCTTTCCTACTTTAAAAAGACCATTCAAAGCTAGACCATTACATTCAATGGTCATGTCATTTACCTTTTCACTCATGTTGCCTTTCAATGCCGCTCCGTTAGAATGCACCAGCAAACTTTTGTATTTGCTTTTGGTACCTATCTTTACAACGTAGGTGTAATTACCGTAGCGTTTCCCTTGAGGTGCGGATATCTCAAGTACGTTGTGTTTTCTCGTTGTGATCAAATTGGAAGGAATACTTATTAGCGTCGAATTGGGAGAAAAATCAAGCTCCAATCCGCTCACGTACAAACGCACGTCAGAAGCCGCTTTTAAGTTTTTATCGGGATAAAGCTTCTGGGGGCTATTGCTCTCTTTCTCTGGAAAAAAATCGTGATAACCGCCAAAAAATCTTTCAAACATGAAAGAGTGAAAGGCTGGGTTATAAAATGGATTTATGTAATCAAAAGTGTGAATTGCACTCAACGATACAAAAAAGAGGGCTGGCAAAAACACGAAGATCGTTACCAAAACGATGAAAAGCTTTCTAAAGCGTTGAAAAGATAGTGCAAAGATGATAACACCCAAAAAAGCAAAAACGATCTTCAACACATCTTGTGAAACGAAAAAAGCTAAGAAAGACAGGAAAAGGGCGAAAAAAACTTTTAAAAGAATCGAATATCGCTTTAGCATTCCATTCACCTCTACTTAAATAGTGTACTATAAAAGTATAACACATTTTTGTAAAAAGAGTCAATAGAATCAATCTTACTTGCCTGTTTATTTTTCCTCACTAAAGTTTAAATGTGTTGTTTTGAATGAGGCATGATAAGATGTCTGCACCGCTTAAGCGCGTGATAAACCAAAATAAATTCGACATATCTAAAACTGTTGAAGAGCTTAAAGGCGTATCACCAGATGGTTTAACAGCATTTTCAAATGATCTAGAAAAGATAAAACAGTATCTCCATCTGTCCATGGATGCGCTATAAAAAATGACTGATGGAATGAAAGCCTTGATGATAGAAACACAAAAGTGAAGGAGACTCCAAAATTTGAGATAGCCCCTATTTCGATCGAAATTCCCTGATCCTTATGGATTTATCAGTTACAACCACGAATTTGCCTTCAAATATTTTTACCCTTTCTATAACGTGTTCTATTGCATCGATTGTATCTGATGGGATAACGGAAGAAATCCTCACCAAAATCACGCCGTGGCATTTCGCTTTGCTGGTGAAGATCATATTTCCAAAATCGTTGTCTCTCGTGACTAAGATGGCCTTTAGTTTTGATGATAACTTGACAACATCTTCATCAGGGCATCCTCTACATTTCTTTGCAACGGAAATAACTTCCATTTTATTTGCAAAATACTCAACAACCGCTCTATGAATATTTTCATCCATCAGGAGCCTCATATGAGAATTGTTTCCCCTTCAACGAGCTTTTCAGCGTATAAAATACATGCTCTCACGTCATCTTCTGAAATTTCGTATCCCTTGCAGATTTTCTCAACATTCATGCCTTGAGAAAGTGATTTGAGTATTAATTCCACAGATACCCGTGTGCCCTTTATGACTGGCTTTCCCTTCAGCACATCCTTGTTTATCTCTATTCTTTTAAGAAGATCGTTTTCCATACTTTTCCCTCCGTAAAGAAATTTGAGGTTAAGCCTTGATTTGAATTGTTTACTTGTATATGGTTTACATTTATACAGGCGTCTTTTTTTAGTTAACGGCGATCAAGATTGCATAATTTTAACTCTCTTCATTCTACCATGAAAAACTACAAGGCTTATTAAAAAAATTAATCACTGCTTTTTCCATTTCATCTCACATCTACAAAGTGGTGTCTTGCTGCAGCACATTTTATCATTTTTCAAGATGAACTAACACAAAAACGAAAAGAACGAACGAGCATGGCTCACGAACGCGCGATAAAGGATACTCTAGAAAGTCAAGAGTGAAATAAAGGAAAAGATATTCAGTTTTTAAGGGTCATTGAAAAAGTTTTAGGTTAAGAGTATATTCGGGTCAAAATTTTCACTCCTTGTCCATAAAGTATAAACGAGCACAGCGAGTTTTCTCGCAATAGCTATAAGGGCGACTTTTTTAGGTTTCCCTCTCTCAAGAAGTGAAAGATATTTATCTCTGTACTTACCAGGATATCGTACGATTCTAACGGCGAGGTTGTAGAAAGTATATCTAAGAGCAGAATTGCCTTTCTTAGATATACTACCAGAATAAAAACTCTTACCGCTTTGGTGAATGACAGGGTCAAGGCCTGAATAAGCGACGAAAGCCTTAGAGGATGAGAATCTGGATATATCTCCGACTTCAGATATTATCTGAGCCAATGTAATAG
>WFYR01000100.1 GCA_015489955.1 Mesoaciditoga sp.
CCCCCCTTCATAATGATATATTTTCTCTCCAATTAGGAGAAACGCAATAGAAATTATATCCTACTCTTAACAACTTGTCAAGTTTACTAAACAAACTATAAGTTTTTTTGTACGTCATACAAACAAAATGTTTCATTCACTCTCTTTTCAAAGGTCTTCTCATGAGCCTTTCCATGAGTTCAAAAGGTGAGACATGTTTGTATATCAAAGAGTACACCGCTTCGGCTATTGGTACCTCCACTTCAAGGTTTTTTGCCAGAGTGAGTTCCGCCACCACGGTGTACGCACCTTCCACCACGAAAGAGCTCTTCTTCGAAAATGTTCCGCCCCTTCCAAGCAGTTCACCTGTCATTCTGTTTCTGCTGTACTTGCTGGTACACGTGACCACCAGATCTCCCAAACCAGCGAGACCCATGAACGTTTTTGATTGGGCACCCATCTTTACTCCCATTCTGCTTATTTCAGCCAGTCCTCTCGTGATTATCGCCGCCTTTGAATTGTCCCACCCGCCAAGTCCGTCCAGAACTCCAGCGGCTATGGCCACGACGTTTTTTAAGGCGCCTCCAATTTCAACTCCGGTTAGATCATCGTTTAGATAGAGCCTGAAATTGCCGGTGCTGAATTCTTTTTGAACGAATTTGGCAAAACTTTCGTTTCTCGATGAGACAACAACACTCGTTGGAATCTCTTTCGCAACTTCTTCGGCGTGGCTTGGTCCAGAAATAGTTGCATAAGGTACATCTGTGAAGTCTTTAAAAACTTCTTCCATTCTTTTTAAACTTTTAATTTCCAGGCCTTTTGCGAGATTTACCACACCATTTGTTTTAAATTTGACATTTTCTAAAACTTCTCTAACGTGTTGTGCCGGCACTCCAAAAACCGCGATGTCTGAAGGTGGTATATCTTTTAAAGTTGAAAATGTGATGTTATCAGGAAGGCGAACACCCGCAATGTGATTAACGTTTTCTCTCGTTTTACTCATCTTTTCCACGTCTTTTTCTTTTCTCGCGCACAATGTAACTCCATGTCCTTTACGTGCTAATACAGTTGCCATGGCTGTTGACCAGCTGCCTGCTCCAATTATGGATATTTTCATCTTTCATTTCCCCCTTTTCCTTTTTCTCAAACAAGTATACAAGATCGTCATTCATTTTCTGTGTGTGAACCTTACGAAGGGCAATTTTAAAAAATATTATCAGAGTAGATTTTTTATGAGTCAATTCGAACACTTGACAAAGGGGCGGCAAATAGCGTAAAATTCAATGTGTGAAAGCGTGGGGCCGTAGCGCAGTTGGGAGCGCGCTTGCATGGCATGCAAGAGGTCGTGGGTTCGACTCCCATCGGCTCCACCAGGAAAAGCGAGGCTGTAAAGCCTTGCTTTTTTTATTTCATAAATGTATAATATTTTGTAAATAAAAGATTCATAATCTTTGAAAAAGGGGGAGCTTGTCATGAAAAAAGTGGTGGCGTTGTTTTTTGTAACGTTTCTTTTTACGTTGGGAATGTATTCAACGGCCTTCAGTGCACCGCATATGAAAGTTGCGCTGGTGATAGCAGGAGAGCTGGGAGACAAATCCTTTTACGATTCGTCCTATCAGGGTTTAGTGAGAGCTGAAAAGGATCTGGGAATATACGCGAAGGTTCTGCCGTGTAAGACGGACCCGGCAAATTACATGCCCCAGATGATCGCCGCATCCATGAATTTTAACATGGTCATCGTTGTTGGTTACGAATTGATAGACACTCTCAAGCAGGTAGCACCGCAATTTCCGAAAGTTGATTACGTTTACATAGACGATGTGGTAAAAGCTGGTCAGGTGACGTCCATTATTTTCAAACAAAACGAAAGCTCTTTTATGGCGGGCGCCCTCGCCGCAATGTTAACTGAAAGGAAGGACTTTCCAATGGTTAACGGCGAGAAAGTTATAGGCTTCGTGGGCGGTGAAGATTACTCCGTTATAAGGGATTTTCTCATTGGATATGAACAGGGGGCGCATTACGTTGACCCGGAGGTTAAGATCTTAACGGGTTACGTGGGTGGTTGGGACGATCCGGCAACTGCAAAGGAGATAGCTTTGGATCAATTTCATCATGGAGCGGATATAATATTTCAGGTTGCGGGTGGAAGCGGACTTGGCGTTATCGATGCCGCGAAACAAGCTCATTTTTGGGCAATAGGCGTGGATTCACCACAGGGTTATCTTGCACCCAACAACATCCTCACATCCGTTGTGAAAAATGTCGGAAATGCGGTTTACGATATGATAAAAGACAAATTGAATGGCACTTACAAAAGGGGAACGATATACACTTACGGAATATCCAATAACGGTGTTGGATTGAGTTATTCAAAAGTTATGCTTAAAAACGTGCCGGCAGATGTGATAAGAAAGCTCATTCAAATAAGAACTGACATAATAACCGGAAAGATAAAGGTAAAGTCTTACTTTGATAGGAAATGAAAAACGCCGTAGAATTTGAAAATGTCACCAAAAAATTCGGAAGCGTAACGGCTGTCAACGCGGTGAATCTCTCCATCGAAGATGGGGAGATTCATTCCATAATAGGTGAAAATGGCGCGGGAAAAACCACCCTGATGCGTTTGCTCTACGGGATGTACAAAATAGATTCTGGAAGCGTAAAAGTTTTTGGAAAAAAGGTAAGGTTTTCTTCACCAAAGGATGCCATAGCGAATGGAATAGGAATGGTTCACCAGAACTTCATGCTTATTGACTCTTTTACCGTTTACGAAAATGTTGTTTTGGGTTTTGAACCGAAGAGAAACTTGAGTTTTGATCGAAAGAGCGCTCGAAGAATCGTTAAAGAACTGGCACTGAGGTATGGAATGAATGTGAATGTAGATGAAAAAGTTGAAAGGTTATCAGTTGGTCTGCAGCAAAAAGTGGAAATACTGAAATTGCTCTATCGAAAAGCCAACATATTGATATTCGATGAACCAACGGCAGTGCTGACTCCTCAAGAATCCCAACTTCTTTTCGATATCCTGAAAAAATTCAAAGAAAGTGGCAAAACTGTCATTTTCATATCTCACAAGCTGAGAGAAGTGAAAGAAATTTCAAACAGGATAACCGTGATGAGAAATGGCAAAAATCTTGGTACCTTCAAAAATGAAGAAATTTCAGAAGAAAGATTGGCAGAAATGGTGGCTGGCAGGAAGATCCCCAAGCTTTCACTTCCAAGTGTGGATTTTTCAAAGGTGGCGTTGAAAGTTGAGAACGTTTCATTGGTCGAAAATGGTGTTGAAATTGTAAAGAACGTTAGTTTTGATGTTAGAGAAGGCGAGGTTTTGGGAGTTGCTGGAGTGGTTGGCAACGGTCAAAGCGAGCTTGAAGAAATGGTAAGCGGTATGAAAAAGCCAACTTCTGGCAAGATCGTTTTTTACGATGAAGATGTGACGAATTTGAGCGTGAGAGCGAGGAGAGAAAGGGGAATGGTTTACATTCCTCAAGACAGGATAAAAACTGGTCTTGCGCCGTTAGCCTCAATAAAGGAAAACATGCTTATGGGCCATCAAAATAAGAAGCAATTCCTGGGAAAACTGGCATTTTTGAAAAGGGGGAACATCAGAAGCTTTTCAATTTCACTTATTGAAGATTACGAAGTGGTTTGTAAGTCTCCAGAAGAACAGGCTGGCACACTAAGCGGTGGTAACATGCAAAGAGTGGTGATAGCGAGAGAATTTTCTCATCGTGCGCGCTTTCTCCTCGTTTCTCAGCCAACTCGTGGCGTTGATATAGGCGGAATAGAATTCATTCACAAAAAAATATTGAAAATGCGAGAAGAAAAGATTGCCATCTTACTTTTTTCTTCCGATCTGGATGAAATTCTCACCCTTTCGGATAGGATAGCGGTGATGTACGAAGGTAGGATAAATTATCTTTGTACAAGAGAAAAGAGCGATTTAACTAAGATAGGACTGGCAATGTTGGGGATGAAAAGATGATGGAAAGGTACAAAGGGCTTCTTATAATAACGGTCTCGTTCTTTTTGGCCATCTTTATCGGTGGGCTTTTGATGCTGCTTTACAAAGTTTCTCCCATAGATGGCTACAAAGAAATGGTGATGGGCGCAATTGGAAACAAATTCGTTCTGTATTCCACGCTGGATCGAATGATACCGATACTCTTAACAGGTCTTTCAATAGCCATTTCATTTCATGCCGGTATATGGAATATAGGTGCTCAAGGGCAATTGTACTTGGCAGCTTTCGTTGTAGCGGCGATGGGAGTCACATTTCATGGCATTCCTTCTATGATGTACATCGTTATTGGTGTGAGCGTTGGGCTTGTTGTGGGAGGAATATGGGCATGGATTCCCGGATATTTAAAGGTAAAGTACAACGTAAATGAAGTCGTTTTAACTATCATGATGAATTCCATCGCCGTTTACTTCACCCTTTACATGGTGAATGGACCATTTAGAACCACTCAAGGTTCGTTGGGAGCGACTAACATCATCGATAAGGGAATGTGGTTTAAACACTTAAATCCTCTTTCCAATTTGAACACAGGCGTTTACGTTGCGATTGTTGCCACGGCCGTGATCGTGTACTTGATGGTTTTCAGCAAATACGGTTATGAATGGAAAATGTCGAGGCTTAATCAACGTTTTGCCGTCTATGGGGGCGTGGATGTCAAAAGGAATTTAATGATGGCCATGGTGGTAAGTGGAATGCTTGCCGGATTGGCTGGAACGCTACTGGTCATGGGGGATTACCATCGCTTTTTGAACGGCATCTCGCCTGGGTATTCGTGGACGGGAATGATATTGGCAATGATGGTGAATTACGATCCAATAGGCGTGATAATCACCTCTTTTATATACGCCGTTATGGCTTCTGGAGGTCTTCAAATGGAGTTGATGTTAAACATTCCACAGGAGCTGGTGCAAATAATATTCGTTCTTTCTGTGATGTTTGTAACGGCGGGATATTCCGTGTCAAACAAAATGGCCAATCGCATTCAAGAGGAGGGTTGAAATGTACATCTACAGATCGACAATTGCCACTCTCACGATGATAATGCTTCCGGTTCTCGGAGGAATGTGGACTTTGCAGGCTGGCATTTTGAACATTTCACAAGAAGGAGCCATGCTAATGGCCGCATTTTTTGCAGTTTTGGGATCGTACATCTTTTCTTCCTTTTGGATGGGATTGCTTTTCGCTATACTCGCTTCTTTGATGATAAACATCATATACGCTTTCTTTTGTATCAATTTACGTGCCAACATATGGGTTATAGGGATGGCGTTGAACATCCTTGCTTCCAGTTTAACGATTTTGCTTTTGAAAAGTGTCTTTGGAGTTAAAGGCTCTTTTACCTCTTCGAAGATCCAGCAAATTCCATCTTTGCATCTTGGAAATCTTGGCCCTTTAAACGCTTTTTTGAATGATTTTTCGCTTGTAGTCTGGATTACCATTGGTCTTGTCCTATTTTTTAAGTACGTTGACACTCACACGACTTTTGGACTTCATTTGAAAGCTGCCGGAAAGAATTGGCAGGCTTTGGACACGGCGGGAATTTCTTCAACTTTGATCAGGTACGAAAGCATACTCATAAACGCCGTTTTGGTTGGCATAGCGGGAGCTTACCTTTCAATAGGGTATTTGAAGCTTTTCAACAAAGATATGAGCGCCGGAAGAGGGTGGATAGCGGTTGCCGCGGTTATATTTGGAGATGGAAATTTTACATGGACGCTAATTGCCACCATCGCCTTTGGATTTATGGATGCGTTGGGAATATCATTGCAATCTTATGGTTTGAATTCAAATCTCACCCTTATGTTTCCTTATTTGGCCATCACCGCGGCTTTAATATATCAGGGTGTAAGATCTTACCGTTTAAAAGAGAAAGGTTAGCGTACCAATTCTACGAGTTTTGAACTTATCTCATTTACATCTAAAACGTAATCGGCGAGGCCGGCGTTCACGACTGATTTTGGCATTCCGTAAACGGTAGCCGTCCTTTCGGATTCCGCTATCACGGTCCTTCGTTCTTTTTTAAATTTTTTCAGACCTTCGGTACCATCTTTTCCCATACCAGTTAAAATAACGCATAAGATGGTTGCACCACTTTGCGCCGCGGCGTTAAGCGTGTAATCTACGGCAGGCTTTACGCTGTTCAATTTTGGTCCATCGATTGGGCTCACAAAGTAAGAACCGTTCTTTAAAACGTTCATGTGTTTGTTTCCGGTTGCAACGTACACCGTCGAAGGCTTAATTTCCATCTTTTTGGTGACTTCAACAACGCTGAGATTTGACGTGTCGTCCAATCTTTTGGCCAAAGCCGATGTGAATTTTGGAGGCATGTGCTGAATTAGGAGAATTGGAAGCGGAAAATTCCCAGGAAGTTTTGGAATTACCACGTCCAAAGCCTTTGGCCCACCTGTGGAAGAACCTATTACGACAAAATCGTAGTTCTTCGCCTTTACAAAAGTTTTCCTTTCACTTTTGATGAAACTTTCCGTTTTTTCAATTTTGGTTGTGGAAAATTTTGATACTTTAAACGATGACGCCGCCAATATGATCTTTTCGGAAAGTTCGTCCGCCACTTTGTTGAAATCCAGCGAAATTGCTCCTCCTGGTTTTGTGACAAAGTCGAAGGCTCCCATTGCCAACGCGTCTAACGTTATCTTCGCATCTTTTTTCGTCAGACTGCTTACCATGATGATCGGCATGGGAAATTCTTTCATTATTTCTTTGAGCGCTTCCATTCCACCGACAACTGGCATTTGAACATCCAAAGTCATTACATCCGCAACTCTTTTGGAAGCTATTTTTATGGCATCTTCACCATTTCTGCCTATGGCTACAACTTCAAATCCTCTTTCTTGCAACGAATCCCTTATAACTTTTCGCATAAAGGCCGAATCATCGACGATCGCTACCTTTATTTTTTTCACTTTTTCCACCACCTGTAATCGTTAGAATTGCTACCATAAGCATGTAACCTAAAAGAACGACCTCTGAAATCCATGATAAATTATGATTAAATCTCTTTCCAAACACTTGAATGGTTACAACTATGGCAAATACGGCCGCCACTAAAACACCGCTAGCGGCCATGTCTTTCATATGCTTAACGGCTTTACTGTATTGTGGATTTACAAAATCTAAAAGCTCTTCAAAAAACGTGTTAAATATTTCAGTTATCAAGACCAACGCTATTGCCAAAAATACCCACAACGCACTCTCAGCGTCCAAGCCAATGGCCATGGAGAATATTATAACGCCTGTGGCGCTGAGAAAATGAATTTTCATGTTTCTTTCTCTTTTTAGAACGTACGATAGCCCTTCGAATGCGTACTTAAAGCTTTTCAATAAACCGTGATTGGTGCCCTTGTGCGATGGCACTGAATTCAGCATCCTTTCATTCGAATGCCGCACCACTTCCATGTGAATAAGGTATTTTCAATTTTTCACGTAAGTTGTAGACTTTGTCCGAGAGGTGATATCCTTCGTCTAAAGCTTTGAGATCCATATCGGCATATTTTGCCGGAACGTGTTCCAAAATGGCCTCTTTTAAGTTATCATAGCTCACTATTTTCGTGGTAGCCGCGACAAGTCCAAGATTTATAACGTTTGCGAAAACCTTTTTTCCAAACAGTTCTTCGGATATCTTTGTAATTGGAAAAGATATGATCTTTCTCGTAACGCTTTGAATGAAATTTGGAACTTTTCCACACATCGACGAATCAACAAACAATATGCCGTTGTTCTTTAAAAATTTGGAATGCTGTTTAAGCGCCAAATCGTGCATTGCGAATAACATATCAAAATTCCTTGCCTTTGGAAAATCTATGGGTTCTTCTGAAAACAACACATCACACAGAGTTAAACCGCCCCTTACTTGGGCGCCATAAGCTTGCGTTTGTATAACCCACTTTCCATCTTTGACAAGCGCGTCAGCAAGTATAGTGCCCATCAAAACGTTGCCCTGACCTCCCAGACCACTTATGCGAATGCTGAAAGGTGTGGCTGTGGATTTGGAAGTGTAGACGTTATTTTGCACTGTTGGTCGCCTCCGCTCTTTGACGAATTTTCTCGTATTCATCCACGTAACCGGGTTTTTCTATTTCAACGAACTCTCCTATTATTATCTTTCCTTCGAGCTCTTCTTTTTTCATCTTTTTTGCTTGAGAAAGCAAGACTGAGTTGTCTTTAAAGTACTGCAACATTCCAGGACCGCTGTCCACTTTGTTGTACCTCCCGTAATACGTTGGGCACTGAGAAACGGCCTCGATAACAGACATTCCCCTGTGAGCCAGACCTTTTTGTATGTATTTGACGAGTAAATTGTAATGATACGTTGTCGCCCTCGCTATGTAAGTTGCCCCAGAAGTTTTGGCGAGTTCAACGGTGTCAAATGGTGTTTCTATGTCTCCGTAGGGAGACGTTGTCGCGTAAGAACCTGTTGGTGTCAAAGGGGAGTATTGCCCGCCTGTCATGCCGTAAATGTTGTTGTTGAATATTATAACCGTTAAATCCATATTCCTTCTACAAGCGTGAATGAAATGATTTCCGCCTATTGCCATTGCATCACCGTCGCCTGTCATGACGATAACATTTAAATCAGGTCTTGCGAGTTTAACTCCCGTGGCAAACGCTATGGCTCTGCCGTGTAAAGTGTGCATCGTGTTGAAGTCTAAGTAACCCGTTGCCCTTGAAGAACATCCTATCCCGGAAACTACCGCAATGTCATCTTTGTTGTACTTCAAATTCTTTATGGCTTCGATGGTTGCTTTTAAAACGATGCCATTTCCACATCCGGGGCACCATACCGTCGGCATATGGGTGTTTCTTAAGTACTCCTGCGCTTCACTCCTGTTCACCGTTTATCACCTCTCTATGTAATGCCTTAACTTCACGTCCAACTCTTTAAGGCCTTTACGCGTGATGGTTGAAACCGGAACGATATCTTCCACATTGAAAAAAGTTTCCTTTATTTCTTTCATCTTTTTATTCAATTCGTTGTTACTCAATTTATCCACCTTTGTTGGGACGATTATAACCCTTTCCTCAAGTTTTAACAGCCATTCGTAAGCTTCCACGTCGGATTTTTGAATTGGAATTCTTGAATCGACAAGAAGAAAAGACACCTTCCTCGGTCTGGAAATCCTGAAGTAATCTTCTATCAACTTTGCCCACTTTTCACGCTCGTTTTTTGAAATCTTGGCATAACCGTATCCTGGAAAGTCGACCAGATGATATTTTTCATTTATCCTAAAAAAGACGAGCGATCTCGTCTTCCCCGGCGTCGAGCTAGTTTTGGCCAATTTTTTTCCGAAAAGCGCGTTTAGCAAAGAAGATTTCCCCACATTGGATCTTCCCAAGAAGATCACTTCTGCCTTCAACGGCGTGGGAAATTCGTTAACACTTCGAGCGTCGGCGTCAAGCTCAACTTTTTTCACAAACATCTTCTTCTCCCAATACGAGTTTTAACACTTCTTGAACGTTGGAAACGTAATGAATTTTAACGTTTTCTATCACGTCGCTTTTCATCTTTCTAACCATTGGTTCGTTGGGCTTTGGCACTATGACTTCCATGATCCCCATTCTTTTGGCAGCCAGAATTTTTTCCCTTAAGCCTCCTATTGCCAAAACGTCCCCGTTAAGCGTTATTTCACCGGTCATAGCGATGTCATTTCTTGCGCGTCTATTGGTTACGGATGAACAAAGAGAAGAGAATATGGTAACACCAGCGGATGGTCCGTCTTTTGGAACGGCGCCTTCCGGTACGTGGATGTGAAAGTCATGCTTTTCAAAGAACTCTTTTTTTGTTTCTCCACACATCTTCTTACACAAAGTCATCGCTATCGTTGCGGATTCCTTCATCACGTCTCCGAGATTACCAGTGAGAATGGTTTTGGAACTTCCAGGAACTATTAGGGATTCTACCGTCAGCACAGCTCCTCCCACACTTGTCCAGGCAAGCCCTATCGTCTCTCCAACTCTCGGAGAAGACGGAATTTGAGGCTTTACAAGTACGGGAGCGCCCAAAAAGTCTTCCAGGTTGGATACTTTAATTTTAACATTCTTTTCGCCTTCAACCAACCTTCGGGCGACTTTTCTCAACAATTTTGCCAGCGTTCTTTCAAGGTTTCTAACGCCGGACTCGAGGGTGTACTCTTCTATTAGCTTTTCGATGGCCCTTTTAGTTATGGAGAAATTTACATCTTTCAAGCCGTACTCGCTTTTGAGCTTTGGAATGAGATGTTTTTTCGCTATTTCCACTTTTTCTTTAAGTGTGTATCCCGGGATTTCTATGACTTCCATTCTATCGAGCAAGGCTGGTGGGATTGGATCCACGGTGTTGGCGGTTGTCACAAACACGACGTCAGACAGGTCAAAGGGTATTTCAACGTAATAATCTACAAAGTGCGAATTCTGCTCCGGATCCAGCACTTCAAGTAAAGCCGCGGCTGGATCACCCTGAAAAGAAATACCCATTTTGTCAATTTCATCTAAAAGAAGAAGCGGATTTTTCGTTTTCAGCTTTTTAAGCGTTTGCATTATTCTCCCCGGTAAGGCCCCGACGTACGTTCTTCTGTGTCCTCGTATTTCGGCTTCATCTCTCATTCCGCCAAGAGAAATTTGGCCAAAATTCCTGTTTAGAGCTTTTGCCAGAGACATTCCAAGTGACGTTTTCCCAACACCGGGAGGGCCAACCAGGCAAAGAATAGGGGATTTGGCGGTTCCGCTGAATTTTTTTACCGCTATGTAATCTAAAATCCTTTCTTTCACGTCTTCCAAACCGTAGTGATCGGAATTTAGAATTTCCTCGGCTCTCTTTATATCGAAAGATTCTTCATTTTTTTCTTCCCAAGGTAAATCCAATAGCCATTCAATGTAAGTTCTGGAAACACTCGCTTCCGCCGATGATGGATGCATCTTTTCGAGACGATCTATTTCTTTTAAAACCGTTTCTTCGACTTCTGGCGGATAAGCTTTTTCTTTTAATCTATTTCTAAGCTCATCTGATTCGTCAGTTTTCATTCCAAGTTCATCTTTAATGGTTTCAAGTTTTTCTCTTAAGTAGTATTCTTTTTGCGTTTTGTCTATTTTGCTCTTAACTTCTTTTTCTATTTTTCCTTCCAATTCCAGGATCTCTATTTCTGAATTCAAATGTTTCAACAATTCTATCATTCTTTTTTTGGGATCTCTCATCTCCAAAAAGCGTTGCTTTTTCTCCAATTCACCCGGAACGAAAGAGGCTATCATATCGACAAGTTTGTCCGGTTCACTGAAGATGTCCATCTCTTTAAGTGCTTCCTTTGGAAGACGATTTGTCATTTCAAAGTACTTTTTGGCCGTTTCTTTGACGAGCCGCATGAGCGCGAGAATCCCTTTTGTCTTTCTTATCTTTTTCTCCCAGATTTCGAATTCACAGGCGAAGTACGGTTTCCTTTTAACGAATTTCTTTATCTTCACCCTGGCAATGCCTTCGGCAATGGCTTTAAAGCCTCCATCTGGAAGTTTCGCTATTTGAAGCAATCTTGTAAGGGTTCCAACTGTGTACAGATCTTTGGGCGTGGGCCTTTCCACATCCGGATTTTTTTGCGCTACCAGGATAAGATATTTTTCTTCAGTATCGACCACGGCTTCCAGCGCTTTGATGGCTATTTCTCTACCAACGTAAAATGGCGTTAAAGCGGTTGGAAATGCGACTTCTTCTCCTTTTAACGGGATGCAAGGCAAGGAGGAAGGAAATTTTTCATTTTTTTCTTCGTTCTCTATGAATTGTTCTAATTTGTTATATTTTGTCAAAAAACTCACCTCGTCTTAGAATTTCTTCGTACTTTTTGCCAACGCCTTCCACCTCTACGTTTCTCCTCAACTCTTCCACGAATTCAAGCTTTACCATGAAAAAGCTTTCAGGCTTGTAGAATTCCATCTTTTCTGGCCACTCAATCACGCAAACACCTTCACCTTCAACGTATTCTTGAAGAGGGAACTCTTCTACCTCTTCGCTTTCCAAGCGAAAAAGATCCACGTGGTACACTTTTAACCTGGCATCGTATTCGTTTACAATGGTGAAAGTGGGGCTGGTAACTTGGTATGCATCTCCTCCCAATCCTTCAACCAGGTATCGCGTAAATGTGGTTTTTCCGCTTCCCAGATCTCCGTACAACAAAACTATGCTTCCTTTAAAAAGCAAGGAAGCAAGTTTTTTGGCTATAAGGGAAAGTTTCTCTTCATTCACATTTTTAAAGTTTATCATCAGCGCGATTATATCACTATATCCTTTTAACTCGCAAATCTTTAAAGGCAAGGCACTAAATTTTAAAGTATTTCAGAGGCCAGAGTTGCGAGTTCAGATCTAACACCTTGTGAGAGCTTTATGTGCCCGGCTATGGAATACTTTGAAAATTTCACACTGCTGTACGTTAAACCGTTTGAAGCGGCATCCAGGTAAGGGCTGTCTATTTGCGATATGTCACCCGTTAACACTATTTTCGTTCCCACTCCAACTCGTGTCACAATGGTTTTGACTTCGTGAGGAGTTAAATTCTGAGCTTCATCCACTATTATGAATTGATGGGGTATACTTCTTCCCCTTGTGTAGCTTAGCACTTCAACTTCGATAAATTTAGGATGTTCTAACTTTGATAATGACTTTCCAACGTTGTCAAACAAGAATTCAAGATTGTCATAAATTGGCTGAAGCCATGGACGCATCTTTTCTTCTGCGCCGCCGGGCAAAAATCCTATATCTTTGCCCACCGGTACAACGGGTCTCGTCACTATGAGTTTTTTGTACTTTTTTAAGTTTTCAGTACCGTACAAGCCAACGGCCAATGCCAACAGTGTTTTTCCGGTTCCAGCCGGCCCCAATAGGGTTATGAATGACACGTCATCATCCAAAAGCAGATCCAGCGCCATGAGTTGCTCTTCATTTAAAGGATGAATCCCCCAGATTTCCGTATCAAGGCCAACTTCTATTGGAACCAGTTTTTTCTTTTTCATCCTGTAAATTTTGGAATTGTCGAAAATGACGAACTCATTTTCAAAAAGATCGTTTAATCCTATACTTGAGGGGTTTCCATCTTTTGGAGGGTTACCTTTTACCCTTCTGTAACCGGTTAAGATTTCCTCTTCGGCGGTTCGATCGGTTAAGTAATCTTGTGCCGTTATTCCCAGCGCATCTGCTTTTATTCTCATGTTTATGTCTTTACTCACCAAAATGGTTTTCAACGAACTTCTCTTTTGAATTTGCATTGTGTACAGTAATATCCAGTCGTCTGCAACCCTGTCCGACAAAAAATAAGGCATCTGTTTGTGATCTTCCACGATTTCTATTTTAAGCGTTCCGCTACTTTTCAATTTCACGCCATCGCAAAGACGACCATTTTGCCTTAAAGCGTCTAATTTTCTCGCAACTTCGCGCGCATTTCTTCCAACTTCACCATCCCGTCCTTTTAACTTGTCTATCTCTTCTATCACTTTTAAAGGAAGAATGACGTTGTTGTCTTCAAAAGCCATATAGGCGTCTGGATCGTGAATCAAAACGTTCGTGTCCAACACGTAATTCTTTATCATTTTAGCGCCTCCTTAAAACAAATCGCGCCTTTGAAGGCGCGATTTTTAATTTCCTTACTTTTCAGTAGTCCAACGTGGTTTGAATGGATAGGAATTTATCGGACTTATGTGTTCTATGTACTCTTTAACTACATCTGCCAGCACGTAATTCGTGTTGTACTGTTCGCAATTTTTAAGCATTGAATAGTGATCTCCTCCGCTTGCCATGTAGTCGTTTGTGGCGATGAGGTAAACCTTGTTTGGATCTATTGGCTTGCCCTGGATCTTTATATCCTTAACGCCTTTAGGAGTTACAACGTAAGTCAATCCCCACGGATTAAGCCTCGCACCGGTGTCGTTTGCGTGTGGCATCGCTCCCCATTGAATGGCTTTTATGAGATCTGAACCTTTGATTTTAAGAAGCACAACGGTGTTTCCAAAAGGAAGTACTGTAAGAATATCTCTGTACGTGATCGTTCCGGGAGCTATCGAAGCTCTGATTCCTCCGCCATTCTGAAGCACGGCTTGAATTCCTTGATCTTTGAACTTCCAGGCAACCGCATCCGTTATAAGGTGCCCTATGAGGCTGTCTTCTTTTCTCGTTATTTCTCCTTTGTTTGAAAAATTTACTTTTGAATAGCCTATTGGTTCATTTAACTTCTTTTCTCCCAGAGCTTTGTAAGCGGCAAGAAGATCTTGAATTTTCTTGTCCGGGATTATTTCCTTTCCAACGTAGGTGTACGTAACTTTACCATTTTTGTCTTTGTGATAAACTTTGAGGTTTATTGGAATGAGTTTGTACGTGTAATTTGTAACTTTTCCGTCTTTTATTATGAGATCCAGTCTTGCCACGTACTTTGAAAAAGATCCAGCCTGGACTATTAAAGTTCCATCGATGTTCAACGGTTGCTCTACTATCGTGTGACTGTGTCCGTCCAATATAGCGGCTATGCCTTTAACGCTTTCAGCCAGAGAAACACTTCCACCGTACGGGTCGTTTGGTTTGTTGTATGCGAGAAGATTTTTGACGGTTGCCGGACTATTCGTTATTTTAGAACCTGCCGTTAGCCCATTTCCGAATATCCCAAGATGTGTAAGTGCCAACACCACACCGTTTTGTCCCATCATGGTGTGAAGCATTGGAACGTATTTTTTAGCGGTGTCTATAGGAGATAAGAAATTGTACATCTTAACGTTGTTTGGATTTCCAACGTATTCAGTGGTTTTCGTTGTAAGGCCAAGAATGGCAACTTTGAGATCTGGGAAGGTTTTTATTATGTAAGGCTCTCCTAAAGTTTCGTTGGTTCCTTTGTAAACAACGTTTGCGGACAAGAATGGGAAATTCGCCCATGTCATCTGTCTCATGAGAACGGACCACGGATGATCGAATTCATGATTTCCTATCGCCATGGCGTCTAAGCCCATTGCATTTAGAGCCTCTATGTCTGGTCTGGCATCAAGCAAGTCTGACTCCGGCACACCTGTGTTAACGTCGCCAGCATGCAAGAAAAGTACGTCCCATCCATTTGCTTTTGCTTCAGCTCTCACCTGATTTACCACGCTTGCAATAGCCGCAAAACCACCTATGTCCGGATTGTGCCATTCATTGTACGCCCAAGCGTGTCCATGTGTGTCGTTTATTTCCAGTATGACAAGATGGGCTGCCATCGCCATCAAAGAAAGCGAGACTAATAGCACCGTTAAGATTAGTAAAGATTTCTTTAACATACCTTTTCCCTCCTTTTTGATTTTTTAGCATTCTATTTTATCACATTAAATGTTCCGTGTTTTAAATGAAATGATGTTAAAATCAGATGAAAGGAGGCTCGAATATGAGAAGGATGAGGCTTGGAAATACGCAGATAAACCTTCCGGTTGTTGGAATAGGGACATGGGGAATGGGAGGAAAGTTTGAAGCCGATCACTCGCGCGATGAAGAGGCGGCGAAAGCGATTGTTAAAGCCGTGAAGCTTGGAATGAACCACATAGATACCGCGGAATTTTATGGAAATGGCCATACTGAAGAAATAGTTGGTATGGCTTTACAGCGAATTAGAAGAGATGAGGTTTTTATAACCTCAAAGATATGGCCAACACATTTGAATTGGAAAGACGCCTTGAATTCCATCGAAGCCACTTTGAAAAAATTGGGCACGGATCACGTAGATCTTTATTTGATCCATTGGCCTTCTGCGGAGACGAATATCAAGGAATCAATTGACATAATGAATTCGATATTGGACAAAGGTTACACGCGTTACATAGGTGTTAGCAATTTTTCCATTGCCGAAGTTGCAGAAGCCGTTGAAAATTCAAAAGCGCCGATAGTCTGCAATCAAATCCGATACAACATTCAAGACAAAAGTGCGAAGGCCTCAGGGCTTATAGACTATTGTATGAATAAAGGAATAAGCATTGTCGCTTATTCGCCGTTGAATAGAATGGAAATAAGTTCTTCGATTCTGAAAAAATTGAAAAAAATAGCACAAAATCACAGCGCCACACCAATTCAAATTGCCCTTGCGTGGATCACAACTCAGGGTATATTCACCATTCCAAAGGCTGTGAATGATTCTCACCTTATCGAGAACGCAAAAGCGGGAGATATTCTTTTAAGTGGCGATGAGATGGATTACTTAAAAAGCTAAAAGTTAAGAGGGGAGGAATAAGAATTGAAAAGAGCTTTGATTTTTACAATTTTGTTGTTTGTGATATTTTCCTTTATCTTTGCGGATGGATTTTTGTATCCTACTGAAAGCGTTTTGAAAGCGGGCCAGGTGAATTTTTCTCTTGAAAACATGAATATTTCAGCTGGGGCCGGATTGGGAAGCAATTTGGAGATCGGCGGATCGCTTTTTTCCTATTACAAGTGGGGAGTGTATTTAAAAGTGCAGCCTTTTAGAAATATCGCCATGGGTGTTTCTTATCTGCCATTCAAACTTTGTTTGTTAGGACCGTGTAAGACTCAACACGTGTTCAATTTCTACGGCGTCTACGAATTTGAAAATTCAGATTTTAACGCAAACGTTGGCGCAAAATTCATGCTGGTAGGAGATTCAAAAATGATGGATGGATTTGCGGTGTTACAAAAGAAAGTAAATACAGCCTTTTTAACGCTTGAAGGTGGAGTAAATAAAAATTTGTCAGATGAAAATGTAAACTTCGAATTTGGACTGGGAAGCCACGAAAAATTTGGAATTCTAACGCTTAAAAGTGGATTGGTTTGGAACAGTGCATGGAGTAGTTGGGATTCCACAAAGGAATTTCTCATGCATCCAATGGTTTATTTTGGCATTGGACTGACTTTAGATCTTGTGAAGAGGTGAAAATCATGAAAAAGACAACGGTGCTTTTTTCATTTTTCCTTATATTCGTATTAGGCATGGCATTTTCATGGACTTTTTTGGAAACTCCAACGTCTTCAGTTTTAAAGGACGGTGAATTTCAATATTCAAACGTTAATTTGTTTTCTCAGAGCACGTGGTTGGTTGGAATTGGTGGTTTTTCGCAAGTCGGGCGCGTGAATTCCTCATTTTTGGAACAATTTCAACTTTTAAAAGGGTCACTTGATTTGTCTGTTGGCATGATGATCGGCGATGATAACGAATATTCTCGTGCTTTTTTGGCGGTTGGAAAGCGCTTGAAATCCGTTGAGTTTTCTTCAGCCATTTCTTACGCTTCATCTGAGGCTTCAAAAGATTATCTGATTTTTCAGGCTCTGGTAGACGTGCCACTCAAATTTGGAAATGTAAGGCTGGAATACAAAAAGAGCGCTTACTCCAATGAATTAGCGATGGGCATAGCGGCGAGATTTTCATCCAACGATCGGCTTAAATGGCTTTTTAAGACTCTGAGTATGGGAATAGGACTTGGTTGGGATTTCGCATCGAATGACTATTTTCCAACCACGTACTTCGTGTTTCAATATACGAAATAGGTGTAAAGATAGACTGCGAGCGTGAAAAAAGGTATGGTGATATAATTCAAAGTGTAGTGATATGTAATCCGCAAAATTTGGAGGGAGTGTTTGATTTGATCTCTGACATGACTGTTGAAGAACTTATGGAAAGTGTAAAAAAAGGAAAGATGAAAAGCGACGAGATTGTTGATTATTTCAAAAAGCGTTCTGAAGAGTTGGACAAAAAATTAAGTGCCTACATTTCAAAGTGTGAAATTAAAGAAAATGAAGGCGGTTTGAATGGAATACCCTTTGCCGTTAAAGACAACATGCAGCTTGAAGGAACGAAAACCACTTGCGCTTCTAAAATACTGGAGAATTACGGTTCAACTTACACGGCAACAGCTGTAAAACGCCTTTTGAATGAAGGGGCGGTTGCCCTTGCAAAAACGAACATGGACGAGTTTGCTATGGGCTCTTCCACGGAATTTTCAGCGTTTTTTCCCACTAAAAACCCATGGGATTTAGGAAGAGTGCCGGGAGGTTCGAGTGGGGGTTCCGCGGCGGCTGTGGCGGCTGGCATGGTTCCCTTTGCGCTTGGTTCAGATACGGGGGGCTCTATAAGGCAGCCAGCCTCTTTTTGTGGAATAGTCGGTTACAAGCCAAGCTACGGTTTGGTGTCAAGGTATGGACTGGCGGCGTTTGCATCTTCGATGGATCAGATTGGTCCCCTGGCCAAAAGCGTTAGGGATGCCGCGTTGATCACGGAAATAATGGCTGGAAAAGATCCAAAAGACGCGACAACCGTTGACAAAAAGATCGATTTGTTAAAAGGAGTGGAAAACTCAATTGAAGGAATGAGAATGGCCATTCCAAAAGAGTTTTTAAAAGACCTTAGCCCTGATGTGAAGATGGTTTTTCAAGAGGCGATTGAGAAATTTGAAAAGATGGGTACGAAAATCGAGGAAGTGTCAATTCCATCTTTGAAATACGCTGTTTCCGTTTACTACATAATAGCTCCTGCCGAGGCTTCTTCTAACCTTTCGCGATACGATGGAATAAGGTATGGATTGAGAATAGAAGAGGATACGATAGATGGAATTTACAATCAAACAAGAAATAAGGGCTTTGGAAGAGAGGTAAAGAGAAGGATAATGCTCGGAACATTCACACTTTCCGCAACCTATTATGACGCATACTTTGACAAGGCACAAAAAGTAAGAACGTTGATCAAACGAGAAATGGATGAAGTTTTGTCCTCTCATGATGCGATACTTGGCCCAACAACTCCAAATGTGGCTTTTAAATTTGGAGAGCTTTCAAGCCCTCTTGATTATTACCTTCAAGACATATACACGATCCCGGCAAATTTGGCGGGTTTACCGGCGATGAGTCTTCCAATGGGGTTCGTTAACAACATGCCAATTGGTTTGCAGATAATGACAAAAAGATTTGAAGACGCCAAGATGATGAGGATTGCCAGGAGTTATGAAAAAGCAAGAGGAAAATTTCCAATGCCAAAGTTGAATGGCGGTGATGAAAGATGAAAAGCGTTATAGGTCTTGAAATTCACACACAACTTTCCACAAAAACGAAGGCTTTTTGTTCATGTAAAAATGAAGTTGATGCAGAGCCCAACACCAACATATGCCCGGTTTGTACAGGTCAGCC
>WFYR01000101.1 GCA_015489955.1 Mesoaciditoga sp.
CCAAATCAAAATCCACTTTAATTTTTAACTCTTCAAAGCCCCTTTTCAGAAAGAGAATAGATAGCTCTTTTGAAAAAGGTTGAAGTTGCACCTCTTTTAAAACTCTGCCGTAAAGCGGTGAATTGTAATCATTCGCGCTCAGAAAATCGTGAAGCAAACCAACTTCCGAACCAGTCAAAACGATTCTTATTCGTTCAAAATTATCGTAGACGTACGAAAAGAGCGCTAAAAGATCCTTTCCGCCTCTGGAACCGTAATGCTTGAAATATTGCGCTTCATCGAAGAAGAGAATAACGTAAGAGCGGTTCTTTTCTGCAAAATTTTCTATTCTTTCTAAAAGAGAGAGAATATCTATCTCTTTCCAATCTAAAGAGACGGAATTACCATTTATGGATATACCTTTTAGGGTTTTAAGAGATTTACGCAGTTTTTCCGATTTGGAAAAATTCGCCAACTCTTTTTCAATTTGGTTGACAAGGTGCATCTTTCGAATATTTCCGCCAGAATTCATGAAAAGAAGCCGGCCGTCCAGAGAAATTGAGAAATATTTTGATTCCGCGATCGAAACGCGTATCAAAGAGGATTTCCCCACCCTTCGTAAGCCTGTTATAAGGATGATTGGAAACTTTTTGAATGCTTCCATCACCCCTTCAAGCTCTTCTTTTCTATCGAAAAGATCGATTTTTCGCTTTTTAGGCTTAAGATCGAATAACATTATTATCACCTGGATTCGTCATCATTCTTACTTCTGGTTCTCTTTTGTTCGTGTTCATTATATCACTTCTGATACCGGAAGTAGCTTCCGACACCGGAAGTGATGTAAAAAGGAGTATAATCGAATTAGCGAATAGGAGGTGAAAGTTATGCCGAGTTTTGAAAATCCATTTTCAGGTCTTAAAAGCGGCAAAATGCTTACCGATGAAGAACTTGTAAGGGCTATAAGGTTCATGATCGCAGCTGAATACGAAGCGGTCCAGCTTTACACACAGCTTGCTGAGTCCACAAATAACAAACTAGCTCAAAACGTTTTAATGGATATAGCAGACGAAGAGCGCGTGCACGCTGGAGAATTTCTTAGACTGCTTAAAGAACTCGCACCAGATGAAGAAGATTTTTATGCAGAAGGGGCAAAAGAAGTAGAAGAAGAAATAGAAAAATTGAATTTGGAATCTTCAAAAAAGGCCTAAAAATAAGTAAACGTGCCCTTTTTTCAGTGTTCAGGCGTATTGCGAACTGAAAAAACGTCTCGCGGAAAAGTGTAAAAACGACAGAAATGTCTATACAAATGCCAAAGGCAAGTTTATACGTGGAATATTGGAAGGATTGAAGAATGCTTGAAATCTTGCCAAAACGGATTTGATCGTGGTTTACCTATATAAACCTAAAAATATCTTTATTTTACGTAGAAAACCTAATTTATACATAAAAAATATTGTAAACCATAGGAGGAAAATATTGAAAGAAGAAATTGCCGTTTTTGCGGGCGGATGCTTTTGGGGGATGGAATACGCTTTTTCAAAGATCGAAGGAATTATCGAAATAAAAGTTGGTTACACAGGTGGAACAACGCAAAACCCCATATATGAAGAGGTTTCAACCGGTTCCACAGGACATCGTGAGGCGGTGATGCTGAGGTACGATGCAGACGTTATTACCTATGAAGAATTGCTTGAAATTTTTTGGAAAAACATAGATCCAACAGATGAAAACGGGCAATTCTTAGATAGGGGCTCTCAATACACAACCGCCATATTCTATTCAACGAAGAAACAACGCCTGCTTGCTGAAAGATCAAAAGAGAAGTTGGAAAAATCCAGGATCTTTGACAAGCCAATAGCAACCAAAATCTTACCGCTTGGAAGATTCTACCCAGCCGAAGAGTATCACCAGCATTATTATCTTAAATATCCAACGGACTTTCGAATGTACCTTTATCTTTCAAAAAAGCTGGATTTTCTTAAAAATAGAAGTTCTTCATAGCCAAAGTAGATATGATTTCTTTAGGCTCTTATTCGAAGAACTTTTCTTCTCGCGTCTAACGCTTCAGGATTTTCCATATTCGTATTATTCGTAAGGATTTATCCTTCTACTTTGAAACCTTCTTTTGATACCTTTAGTGAAAGTTTTTTCCACATATACGGTGGAGAAATGTTACTTTGTCCGATTATTCCAATTGTTGGACCAGAACCACACAGAAAAACGGGATTTGGAATTTTTGAATAGAGCTCCTCAAAAAAGTCTTTCACTTCGTTACACAAAGAAAGCCTGATTTTTTGGTGAATTCTGTCCTCAAAGTAAGATTTATCTAATTCATTATTAAAGGCCGCGGCCAAAAGCATTGAAACCCTTTGAATGTTGAAAATGGCATCGGATAGAGAGACGCTTTGTGGCAGTATTTTTCTCGCTTTGGATGTTGATATTTCACAAGGGGGAATGAAAACTTCTACAACGTTAAAGGGAATTTTAACCGGCAAAGAAACACTTCTGTTGTCGATCATTCCACTTACGCGCAAGCCTCCAAAAATAGCTGGTGCCACATTATCGGGGTGCCCTTCCATTTCAACCGCCATTTCGAAGAGTCTATTTTTATCAAATTCATCTAAAAAAAGCATGCTTGCCCCCAGAGCTGAAACGATAGCGGCAGAACTGGAACCGAGTCCCTTCTTCATCAGTATCGAATTCTTCTTTTCTATTCTCACATTTTTATGATAGCCATGAGTTTTCAAATATTCTTTTATAACACTTACAACCAGGTCACTCCCATTGACTTTTTCTCCCTTTTGAACAACAACAAATTCATCGCTTTCTTGTATAGAAAGATGATTTCTCAATTCCAAAGCTACTCCAAGGGTGTCAAAACCACTTCCAAGATTAGCTACCGTTGCAGGCACCGAAACCGCTATTCTCCTCAAAATCCCACTTCTTTCACCAATGCTTTCACATCGTTTGGAATTGTCACGATATTGGGAGTGGCATTCAAAACAGCATCTGGATCCTTCAATCCGTTGCCAGTGAGTGTTGCCACAACTACTTCTCCACCTCTAAAGAGTCCTTTTTTTGCCATTTTAACAATTCCAGCAACAGATGATGCCGAGGCTGGTTCGCAAAAAATGCCTTCTTCTGAAGCTATCATTCTTTGAGCGTTTAATATTTCTTCATCGCTTACCATGTCTATAATCCCATGTGATTCGTCTCTTGCCTTTTCAGCCTTTTTCCAGCTTGCCGGATTTCCTATTCGTATGGCCGTGGCTACCGTTTCTGGCTTTTCCACAACATGCCCTCTCACTATTGGAGCCGCGCCTTCGGCTTGAAATCCCATCATCCTTGGAAGAAAAGAAATTTTTCCACCTTTGTGGTATTGAGTGTATCCCATCCAGTAGGCCGTTATGTTACCCGCATTTCCAACTGGCAAAAAGTGATAATCGGGAGATCTTCCAAGAATATCTACTATTTCAAATGCAGCCGTCTTTTGTCCTTCCAGCCTGTTGGGATTTAAAGAATTTACCAGAACAACAGGATAGTCTTCGCTCACCTTTTTTACAATGTTCAAGCAATCATCAAAATTACCATCTACTTGAATAACTTTTGCACCGTATATCATGGCTTGTGCCAATTTACCCATTGCTATCTTTCCCGCAGGAATAACGACCACAGCCTTTAAATCAAAAGCAGCGGCGTAAGCGGCGGCCGAGGCGGATGTGTTTCCAGTTGAAGCGCATATAACGCTTTTCGCGCCCTCCTCTAACGCTTTTGCAATGGCCATGACCATTCCCCTGTCTTTAAACGAGCCAGTCGGATTTGTACCTTCGTACTTTAAAAAAAGATCTATTCCAAACATTCTTCCCAGATGCTTTGTTTCAATAAGTGGAGTAAAACCCTCTCCCAAGCTTATAATGGGAGTTTTTGAATTCACGGGCAAAAGATCTTTGTACTTTTCCAAAAGTGTCATTTTACCCCTCCATATAATCCTTTAGTTGGTTTGCAAAAGCAAAAATTCCAAACGTTCCACCCGTGTGAATGAATAGAACATTTGAATTTTGAGGAATTTCTCCCCTTTTGATTAGATCTTCCATGCCTTTAAAAGCTTTGGCCGTGTAAACCGGATCTAATATCACGTGCTCTTTCAGCGCCACTTCTCTTATCACTTTAAAATCTTCATCGGATGGAACGGCGTAATCTTGTCCCACATATCCATCCACAACTTTTGGAACTTCAAGCTTGAAATTAGTTCCATATTTAGTATTAAAATCTTTCATGAGATTCTTCATTTTCTCTTCAAGCTGTGAGGCATTGATTTTAGTAACGTTTATTCCCAAAACTTTAAAATCGTCCTCGTAAATCTGTTTTCCAAGTTCTAAGCCACCTATTGTTCCGGCTGTACCGGTTGCGCAAACCACGTAATCAAAAGATGTGTTTCTCTCTTCCCATACTTTTAGTTCTTCAACCATCTTTGCGTACCCAAGTAATCCTGTAGCATTTGATCCTCCAGGCGGAATGATGTAAGGCCTCTTTCCTGAATTTTTCAATTCATTGGCTCTTTCACTCATCACATCCATGATATGATCGTATTCTTCGTGTGTTATAGAATGAACATTTGCACCCAATAATTTGTCTATTAAAAGATTTCCTTGCATTTCACTTTGTCCAAAAAGAAAGAGTTCAACATCCATTCCGAGTCTTTTTGAAAAATACGCCGTGGCTCGACAATGGTTAGACTGCATCCCACCGGCGGTTAAAACAACATCACACGATTCGTTTTTCGCTTCGTACAAAAGAAATTCGAGCTTTCTGACTTTGTTACCTGATCCTAAAAATTCATCCAAATCATCACGTTTTAAAAACAAATTCACTCCTAATTCTTTTGATACTTCTCTCATTGATTCGATTGGTGTTGGAAAAATTCCAAGTGATAGTCTTTTACTTAAGAAATTCATTGCTTTTGTCTCCCCCTTCCGTTGGCATTTGGTACATGTGAGAGTCTAGAAAAGCTCAAAACTTTGAAATCTCAAGACTGTTGAAGTTTTCAATCCATCCATCAGATCCTTCTAAATTATTGCCAACAGTTATGACTTTGGTTCCCGCATTTTTAGCCATTTCCACATCTACGGCGTTATCTCCAATCATAACCACTTCTGAACATTTTAAATTGAAAAAATCGCACACTTTTTTCAACATGAAAGGCGCTGGTTTTCCAGCCTTCACGTCTTGCGACGTTATCACGTAGTCCACGTCTTCTGTCAATTGCCAGGTTTTAAGCAAATGTTCCACATTTTCACGAGAGTCAGAAGTTGCAATGGCAACAGGAACAAATTCAGAAATGATTTTCACAGCTTTTGGTGCTCCTTCAACCGGTTCAAAAAGCTCCTTGTCCGTCATTTTTTCCAGAGCCCTTTCAACTATCTGTGTTGCCAGTTCTCTACACTTATCCCACGGAATCTTGTGAGAAATCCAAATGGAAGCCGCCAAAAGGGTTTTTTCTTCGGAAGAATAAGCGATCGCGAGTGGAATGTAAGATTTTCCAATGTCCACACCGAATATCCTTCTCGCCTCGTCTTCTATATTTAAATTCATTTCTTTTGCCACTTCCATCTGCTTTTCGAAAATTCTTTTCCATACCTTCATTCCTTGAGTAAGTGTGCCGTCTTTGTCAAAAGCCACTCCCTTTGCCACGATGTCAAAACCATTTCCTTTTAACCTTACAGCCATTGTAATGCCCCTTTCTGAAGTGCAAATATCCAGTTGAAAGTGCGTGTTTAGTCTAAATTATAAACCCTCTGCTTTGATTGGCAAAAAACTTAAAATTCAAAAAATCCTATTTTTCCATGCACATTACGTTTACATAATAAGTCTTAGGGCGAAAAGCTTTTTTTGTGGTGCCTTTTGTAAACATCGTGAATGCGGCTTTTAGAAGTGTTTCGACATTTGTGTGTGGAAATTTCAAATTCGCACGGATCCATACAACGTTTCTTTTGTCATCTATTGGTGATATTTTCCATATGCTACAAGGTATATCGGATGTCAAATGGTAAGATCTTGCCTTTGGCAAAGTAAATTTTAATCCGTCTATTTCCAAACCGTTGTAAACGGGAGGCAATTGGTTTTCTATTATGGCCGTGGCGGATGTTGAAGCGTATTCGTACTTCACAGTGAAGTAATTTGGGAGGAAAACGTCTACTTTAACGTTTGTTCCATCAACGCTCACAAGCAAAAAATGGTAAAACCCGCCATTTTGAGGCTCGCCATCAAGAGGGGCTCCCGCGCCACCAGTGATGATGTACTTTATTCCTCCTACGTTTTTTTGCCAGAAGAGATGCTCGTGTCCCTGGAAGATCACTCGAATGTTGTGATACTTTTTGTTGAAAGCGTATATAAAATTTCTAACTTTTTCAGCCATTTTCTCATTTGTCCAGGAGCTTTTTTCATTTTTTTCGAGCAAGGGTTTATGCATGAATAAAAACACATTTTGCGCCGATGTGGCGTTGCTGAGATCTTTTTTCAACCATTCAAATTGTTGTAGCGTAAAGGGACCATTTGGAAAGTTGACGCTGGTATCCAGAATTACGAAATGACTCTTTTTGTAGTTAAAAGAATAATAAAGCGGTTTTTTTAGCATTTCTAGATAGTCTTTTTGACCGCCAAAGCCCGAGACTTCGTGATTTCCCACAACGGGATAAAAGGGTATGGTGAACCTTTTTATCACCTTTATGAACTCTTCGTATTCTTCTTTTGTCCTCTGAGCATTTGCCCCGTATCCGTAAATGAAATCCCCAACTCCAACGACAAATGCCGGATGTATTATCTCTATATTCTGCACTACCTCTTTGAAAATTTCTGGTTGATCGTCCACATTGTTGAAAGGCCTGTTGTCTCCAAAAACGGCAAAGCGAAACGATTGTGAAAATCCAGCGCTTAAAAACAGTGTCAGAGCTATTAAAAGCCAAATTATCTTTGGTATCTTCATTCTTATCATCCTCTCTTAAAAGAAATAAAAAAAGGCTACACTTTCAATTCAAGTGTAGTCTTTTAATATGATATTGTCAAATTTTCAGTACTTCACTCCCCCAGCTGTAAGTCCCCTAACAAAGAATCTCTGCATGAAGATGAAAGCTATTATCAAAGGCAGGCTTGCCAGTATCATACCGGCGGCGGTGTACTTGAAATTCGTCTGGAAGGTGCTGTTCAAGTACATCAAGGCGACTGCGAGAGGATACTTGTTCGAATCGCTCAAAACTATCAACGGCCACAAGAATATGTCCCACCAGGTTATCGCCTGGAGTATGGCAAATGCGGATATAGTCGGCGTTATAAGTGGCGTCATTATCCTGAACCATATGTAGAATTCTCCGGCGCCATCTATTCTGGCGGCGTCTTCAAAATCTTTTGGTATTCCCAGATAGGCCTGTCTGAAAAGAAACACCCCAAAAGCACTTACGGCCAAAGGTAAGATAACGCCAGTATATGTATTGAGGAGATGCATGTTCTTAAGCGTCAAGTAATTGACTATAAGGCCACCTTGAAATGGTAACATCAACGGCAAAAGCATCACGTAAAACACTATCTTCTTTCCGTAAAAATCAAAGCGCGCTAAAGGGTAAGCGGCTAAGGCGGCCAGAAATACGTTTACAAGAACTCCCACGACGGTTAGAAGAATGGAGTTAAGATAGAATTTTACAAGCCCAAGTTGGCTCCACACCACCGCGTAATTTCTAAACGTCACGGGATGAGGGATCAAATCTGGCGGAAATTTGTACACATTTGCCGAAACTTCTACAGAAGTTTTGAACGTCCAATAATATGGAAAGGTTGTTATCACGGCGAAGAACGTCATCAAGATTAAAACGTATATCAAATTTCTTCTTTTTTTGGAATTAACCATAATAACTCTGTACGCCCCCTTCTTTGAAGAACTTCAAATTCACCATGGTAGCGATTATAAGAACTACGCTTAATATGACGGCCAAGGCAGATGAATATCCAAAATTCAAGTTTTCAAACGCCTTTTTGTATATGAGAACTCCCATCGTTTCCGTGGCGTGGTAGGGTCCTCCACCAGTCATGACGTATATTTCAGTGAAGACGTTCAAAGCGGCTATTGTGGATATTATTGAGCAGAACATAACGTAAGGTTTTAAAAGGGGCAACGTTATCTTCCAAAAGATCGTTGAATTGGATGCACCGTCTATTTTTGCCGCTTCTATCAAAGTGGATGGAACACCCTGAAGCCCTGCCAAGTAAAGCATCATATAGTATCCCATCCCTTTCCACATCGTAACGAACATAATGGAAAAAAGCGCGATGTGTGGATTGGTCAACCATCCTATCGGTTGAGGAATAAGATGAAGAGCCATTAAAACGTAATTCAAAACGCCCCGTCTGGTAAAGATCCAATCCCAGGAAAGAGCCACGACTGTCATAGACGTTATAACGGGTATGAAGTAGAATGTTCTAAAGACATTCACACCTTTCATCTGCCTGTTTACCAACAATGCCATTACTATGGCTAGAAGCTGAAGAGGAGGTACAACCAGCAAATAGAGAAAACTGTTCTTCATAGCGTTCCAGAATTGCCAACTGTGAAACGCTTTTGCGTAGTTGGCCACTCCTACCCATTTCATTGGGCTTATAAAATCGTATTTGAAAAAGGATAACACCACACCGTAAATCATTGGATAATAAGTGAATATTCCCAAAATAATCGCCGGAACCACTATGAAGAGGTACGCTATCCACGTTTGTTTTACTTTTATCCTGTGATGAAAGTTATTCGCCACGTTTTCAACCCCTCGGTTTTGAATTTAAAAATAAACTTCGTGGAGTCAAACAACTCCACGAAGTAAAAACGTTCTGCTCAATCGTTTCCGGATAAAGCTTCATCCCACGCTTTTGCCGCGTCGTTCAAAGCCTGTTGAGGCGTTTTCACGCCCAAGAAAGCTGCAGATATGGCATCGTTTAGAGTTTGAAAGAGTTCATGTGGATTTGGAATGTTGTAGATGACGTACGAAACATGATTCAATTCTTTTGCAGCCGTTATTCTTACCTTAGTCGGCAACGTGCCGTCATATTTGCTGAAGAACGGATCTTTAAGGGCGGATTTTCTCGTTGGGAATATGGTTACCAGTTTATCAAATGCGATTTCATTTTCCGCATTCGTGACGTAAGCGGCAAAATCGGCCGCCACTTTTGGATGTTTCGTTCCCTTAACTATCACCAAATCTTGAATTGCCGCGCCAAAGATCTTGGACTCGCCAAGTGGAACCGGTGCGACGTCGGACTCTTCGTAGATATCCGGGCTGTTGACCTTTACCCTATCGGCAAATTGCGGGCCTGTGATCAACATGGCAAGCTGTCCTGAACCGTAGAGCTCTGTGGATTTAGTCCAAGCTCCCCCTTCGATTATGTTCTTCGGAAGGTATCCTAATTTGTAGAGTGTTGCCCATTTTGCGAGAATATGCACGTATTCCGGCTCGTTAAAGATGGCTTTCTTTCCGTCTGGAGAAAGCAACGGCAGTCCATAGAAGAAAAGAGGGGGAGTGGAAGATTGTAATATGGTTGGCATCATGCCGTAAGTGCCTGTCCTGTCTTTTATTATTATTGAGTCTATAATGGCTTCATCCCATGTTCTTGGTGGTTGATTCGGATCCAAACCTGCTTTTTCGAAGAGCTTTCTGTTGTAGAACGTCACATCTGGCGCAACGTACCAAGGAAGTGAATACATTTTTCCATTTATGGAGGTTGCTTTCAACATGCTAGCGAAGTAATCGTTTATGACGCTGGAAGGCAGGAGATCGTTAAAAGGCAAGAGCGCTCCACGTCGCGCAAAATCCAGAGTCCAATCAGCGTTAAGGTTTACAACATCTGGCACTTGGCCGGAAGCGATCGCGCCCAGCAATTTTTGTTGCTCAACGTTCCACGGAATGTCTTCCCAGATTACTTTTACGTTTGGATGAGTTTTTTCATAGCCGTTAACTATGCTGGTGATGAAGTTAGTGAATTTTGGCTTCAACGACATAGTCCAGAACGTGATCGTCGTTGTCGCCATCAGCGCGCTGGAAAGCAATACGACGATCAATATGATGGTTCCAGCAATCGCAATTTTCCTGAAGCTGTTTTTCCTCATAAAGATACACCTCCTATTTTTTAACCCCTTGTGGGGATCTCCTGAATCAATTTGAAAACCATTCCCATCGATACGGGAGTTGTTGAATACGTAACCACGTAATTCTTTTCTTTGAAAAATTCTTTATCATATGGATCATGAGATATAACGTAAAGTGTATTTTGAGGAAGTGATTTATGAAATTCAATAAGCTTTTCATTTCTAAAAGCGTCGACAACCATGTCCACGATCAAAGCATCATCTTCAAAAGAGATTGGTTTTGGATCTTCTGAACTATATTTGATCACTTTTGCATTTAGCATTCTCTTTGCTTCTTTTTCTATGATTTCGAAATGTTCGGTAAGTACATCCGCTTGGCTCAACTGGCGAGGAAAAGGCATGAGAAACACTACCTTACCTCTTTTCGAAAGCGAATTGATTTCAATTTCCATTGCCTCGTCAGCTACTTCTTTTACGAAGCCTATGTTTTGGGGAGAGAAGTACTTGTTTATCAAGTGTTCTACCTTTTCTACCGACTTTCGAAGTTCACCTTCACTGATGCGTCCTTCTTTTACCAATTTTTCAAGCACTTCGTAAAATACGTTGAAATTCTTTGTTCCTTCTGAGAGTAATATCATGTCTCCGCCAGCGTTGAAGAATTTTTCCACGATCTCTTCAACAGAAAAATTGGAAGATATCGCTTTCATCTCCATCGCGTCGCTCAAGATCACGCCTTCGTATCCAAATCTATCACGCAATATCGAAGTTAGGATCTTTTTTGAAAGTGTTGCTGGAAGTTCGTCTACGGCCGAATAGATCACGTGAGAAGTCATGATGAGTTCGATTCCACTCTTCACAGCGGCTTCAAAGGGTAAAAAGTCTTCCCTTTCGAGTACATCTATGGGAGTATCAACTTTCACTACCGTTTCGTGCGAATCTGAAAAAGCTTTTCCATGACCCGGAAAATGTTTGGCACAGGCAAGCATATTTTCGCTTTTGTATCCATCTAAAAAGCTGGAAGAGTACCTTATAATTTCATTGGGGTCCGAGCTGAAGGTTCTGAATCCCATCACGGCACTACTTTTTGGCGTGTACAAATCCATAACCGGTGCAAAGATCGTGTTGTACCCCAATGTTCTCATTATTCTTGCGGACATTTTTGCGTATTCTCTCGCATAAATTTCCTTTGTTCTCCCCAGTGCCATGTTTCCCGGAAATGGTGGAACGAAGGGAATGGTTTCAAGTTGACCGCCTTCGTGATCGGAAGAGATGAGAAGCTTCTTGGATTTTTTGTTCACAAAATCGAAAAAGTCTATCAGTTCAGGGTAATTCTTGCTTATCGATGGGTAAAGGATAACGCCACCTAAATTATTTTGTGCCAATAAAGTTTTCGTCTCATCATCTATCTTGCTTATTCCACAAAAGAAAAGCCTGCTGTAATCCATCTTTTCACATCACTTCCCGTACGTTCTTAAATATTTGCTTTGCAAAATTAAAGTCATTCATCATCTTGCTTGAAAACCCAAGCGCAGCTCCTTTCGCAATGGAAAAAGTGCCGTTACCGTCCACAACACCTTTTATCTTTCTTTCAATCTGAAATGGTATCTTTTCATACGTAGTTTCGATCAGATCTTTACCAACCCACTCTGGAAGCATGGTTATATCTCCACCCACGATGTACAACTCTGGATCAACTATATCTACAGCTATTTCTAAAAAATCGGAAAAGTAATCCACAAATTCTTTTAATCTTAGCCTTTTAAGTACTGCTTCATTTTTCAAATCGTTAACGGTTAAATTTTTCTCCTGTGTGAGGGAAAAACTTTTCCAAAATTCACCCGCGCGGTAGTTAAAGCCTTCGTGAATTTCGCCGTTTATCACTATTCCCGCACCGATGCCAACGGGTCTTTCAAGACAGTAAGGTATTGAAAAGATGAAATATACGAGGTCTTTTGAATTCATGAAGTGTGAAGCGGCAGCCGCGTTTGCGTTGTTCATGACAACTGTTTTTACTTTAAGCTCATTTTCGATCATCTTCACAATTGGCATTTTCTTTATGTTCAGCGCCGTTGAAAGCTCTATAGTTCCTTCTTTCGTTGAAACAATACCCGGCGTGGCTATTGATATGCCGATAAGATCTTCCGATTTGTATTTGAAGTAAACATCTTTGATTATCTCAAGGATGTTTTCCCCATTCACGTCCATAGTCGCGTATTCTTTTTTCAAAACTCTTCCCCTTAAAGTCGTAAGGGTGGACGTTACTTCTCCCTGTTCAATGGATATTCCCAGTATTTTTTTCCATTCCTCGTTAAGAGAAAGAATTCTCGTTTTTCTTCCTCCTTTTGAACTGGCGGGAGATTCTCCAATGGTCTTCACAATACCGGTGCGTGTAAGAAGACTAATATTTCTCGAGATCGTTGACGGATCGACGTGAAGATGTTTTCCCAATTCATTCCTTGAGCTTTGCCCGTTTTTCCACATGAAGCTCATTATCTTATGATGAACCGTTGTAAATTCCAAGGAATTGGCCATGAAAAAGCCTCCATACGTCCGTTTATTTAGTTGCGTGCATCACGCAACTAACTTAATTATAATAGTCTTAACATTCATATGCAACTTTGGTTACGAAGATTTTTAAAAGATAATAGACGTTCTCGCAGAATTAAACGTGATTATCTCCTTATATTTAAAAATATCATCCATTTTCGTTGATTTTTGCCTCTTCAAGTTCTACTTACGGTACTGGGCTTATTTGTTGTCGAATTTACTCAACTCGTGCGCCAATGCTATAAAGTATTTCAAAAAAGTATTAAATCTTACCCTCGAAGTGCTTGTCAGAACATATGAGCGAATCTGCCGCTACTTGTTTTTTAACCCATGACCTGTTATCGCGGAAACTATAACTTCATTTTTCCTTGATTCAGATCCTCTGATGTACTTTTGAACTCCTGCGAATGTGGCGGCGGCTGTTGGTTCCATGTGATAACCACTTTTCGCCATTTCTTCAAGACTGGACATTATCTCTTCTTCTTTTACCGTTA
>WFYR01000102.1 GCA_015489955.1 Mesoaciditoga sp.
CACACCCTCATCTAAAAGGTTTTTATTCGTCAATATGTCTAAAATCCAAAAGATTTCGTGGTAATATTTCAATGTGGTCTTGAGTGCTTCTTTGTTTGAAAGGGGGAAGCAAAATCATGAAAATAGCGGTTGTGGGATTTGGAGCCGCAGCAATAGGCTTTATTAGTGAGCTTGTTGGTACTTCACATGAAATTCATATTTTCGAGCGTTCAAAAGACGTTTACAGCGCGAGTATAAGCGGCGTGAGATCGGATGGAAAGTTGTTCATTTCCAACGATATGGGCGGAGATATCGAAATACCACTTTCGCTTCAAAAAGAAGTCGTTGATTACTACACGTCCAAACTGGAGAGAGATGAAAGGAACAACATCAAGAGAGGATTATCATTTTCCGAAGAATCGCCTTTTTTCGATCGCTTTTATTCCGAGGGTTTCGAACCGGTAAAATCTGAATTTTTTCACATCGGTACCGACAAGTTGCCCGTTATCTTGAAAAAGATATACGATGAGTTTTCCAAAGCTTCCAACATTCATTTTCACTTCAGCACAAGAGTCGATGATGTGATAATTCAAAACGGAAAAGCGAAAGTGAAATCCGAAAATTTCGAAGATATCTTTGACATGGCGGTAATTTCCGTTGGAAGAAGTGGACACGTGCTGATCAAAAAAATCGTAGAAAGGGATCCGCCACTCGTACTTTCTGGTAACGTTGTAGACGTGGGCGTAAGGTATGAAGTGCCAAACCACGTGGTTAAAGAGTTAAACGAAGAGATGTACGAATTCAAAGTGCGCATGCGCGCGAAAACGGGCTACATGGTTCGAACGTTTTGTAACAACCCTTCTGGAAAAGTCGTCCTGGAAGAATACGATGACTTCGTTACCGTTAACGGTCATTCAACTTCTGTCGCTTCAAGTGAAAATACGAACTTTGCCATTCTATGTAGCACTTCTTTCACAGAGCCATTCAATGATCCTATAGGGTACGGATCTTACATAGCAAAACTTGGAAACATATTGGCAGGCGGTAGAAAAGTTCTGGTTCAAACTTACGAAGATTTTGTAAATTGTAAAAGAACGAAAAAGCTTGGCCGTGTCAAGCCAACTTTGAATGAAAACTCTTGCGTTTTGGGAGATGTGAATTTAGTCCTTCCGAGAAGAATTGCGCTTTCCATTTCCGAATTCGTACGAAAATTGGGAAACGTCGTTGAGGGCTTGTCTTATCCAGACAATCTTCTTTACGCTGTTGAGGTGAAATTCTACAGCAACAAACTCAACAATGAAAAGTATGAAAATTTGAAATTCATTGGTGATTGCAGCGGATATACACGCTCAATAACATACGCGACCGCCCACGGAAAGATGCTCGCAAGGAATTTTGGAGATGCTTGAACATGAAAATACTTCATTGTAGCGATCTGCATCTTGGCAGAAAGCCAATGGGCTTTGTCATGTCTGAGTACTCGCAAAAAAGGTATGAAGATTATTTTAGAGCTTTTGAATTCATAATCGATGAGGCTATTGAAGAAAAAGTTGACGTTGTTGTTGTAAGTGGAGACCTATTCGATAGAAAAGAGCTCTCTCCAGACGTTTTAGAAAGAACAGAAAAATCTCTGAAAAAATTGAAGAACAATGAAATTCAAACTATATGCGTGGAAGGAAATCATGACAGAACATTCAAGGGAGACGAAAAATCGTGGCTGGAATACCTTTCGGAAGAGGAATTCATTTACTTTTTAGAGCCTTTTGTTTCCGAAGACGGAAAAATATCGTACCTTCCATGGGATGGAAAGAAAGGTTCGTACATTCAAATAGGATCTATACGATTCTACGGTGTTGGTTACCAGGGATTCCAATTTCTGGAATACGTGAGAGAACTTGTGGCGAACTTGGATTTGAACTATCAAAATATCGTTTTAATGCACACGTCAGTTGGGGATCCTGAAACGATTATGGGATGTGTCAGAAAAAAAGATCTGATTGAACTCAGCCAAAAGTGCGTTTACATCGCTGGAGGTCACATCCACACAAAACAGGCATTTGAAGACATGCATCTCTTCGTTCCGGGGGCTCCAGAATATTGGGACATAGGCGAAAGAGGAGAAAAAGGATTTTTCATTTACGAAAGTGCAAATGATAAAGTGACTTTTCACGAATCGAAAAGAAGAAAAAAAATAGAAACTTTTATGAATCTCAACGATGGATCGAGCGACTCTTTTTTTCGTGAACTTAAAAAATCTCTCGAAAAAAACAAGGTGGAAAAAGGATGCCTTTACGTTTTGAACGTGCGAATTCCGTTCGGCGTCTTTTTAGATGTTGATACGAAGGATGTGGAAAGAAAAATAGAAAAAATGGGCGCGCTTAAAGCCTGGGTCAAAATAAATCTTTCCAATTCTTCTTTTGAAAAGGAAACAGAATTAGTTGATGAAGTCCAAAAGATAGAAGAAGAAATTGTAAAAGAAAATCCCTTTTTCGCATCCCATTCCCGTGAAACTGTCCAAGCCTTGAACAAGTTAAAAACCATTCACGATTCACAAAACCTTGAAGATTCATTTCAGGTTCTGGAAAAGCTTTTCGCATTTTTTGGAGGAAGAAAAAATGAAGATAAATAGCGTTGAACTTGAAAGCTTCAAAACACACGTTAAAAGTAAAGTGAGCTTTTCGAAAGGGTTAAACCTGATACTGGGACAAAATGGTGCCGGAAAAAGCAGCATCCTGCAAGCCATTGGTTTCGCTCTGGCAAATGCCAAAGTGGAAGGAAGCTACAAAGATTTCATAACAAATTTTAATGAAAGCAGAACGGCACTCGTGAAGGTATCTTTTACAGGCCAGGATGGTCTTGAATACTCGATCGTAAGAAAAATAAACGAAAATCATACCACATGGGATCTTCTTTCCCCTGGTGGAACGGTATGGAAAACACAAAATAAAGTCGTAACCGTTCTAAAAGAACTTACCGGAATTCACGGCAAAATGGATGACATGTACAAACGCGTTATAATCGCCCATCAGAATGATATGACATCCGTTTTTTTAATGACAGCTTCACAACGAAAGAAATTCTTCGATGAACTTTTCAACACACAGGTGTATAAAGAAATGTACAATTCCGAATTGAAAGCTTACAGCGATAAAGTCGAAAAAATGGAAATAGAACTTGATTTCAAACGAGATTCTTTGAAAAAAGAAACTGAAGAACTGGAAGGGTTGGAAAAAAAACAAAATGAACTTTCAAAAAAATTAGAGGAAAACAATCGCATTTTTAACAAATTTTCAGCCGACAAGCTCTTAAAAGAAGAAAAATTAAAAGAATATGAAATGATGCGGAACGAAATCGAAAAGCTCAAAACGACTAAAACAGAAAAAGAAAAGAGAAAAGAGAGTGCAAAGAAGAATCTGAACGAGTTAAACCAAAATTTGAAAAAAGCCATCGAAGCGGAAAAAACGTGTGAAAATTACAAATCATACCACGATGAATACGAAAAACTTTACGAACAACTTGAAGCGGAACAAAGTATTCTTATTGCTGATGAAAAAAAGTTAGAAGCTCTCAGAGAAGAAGAAAAAGAGTTGTCCGCCTTGAAAAATGAAAGAGAAAAGCTGCTTGTCAACCTTTCATCCTTCCAAAAAAGGAAAGAAGAAGTAAAAGTGGAAATAAACACCTTAAGAGCGCAAATATCAAATAAAGAAAAGACTTTATTCGATGTGGAAAAAGAGTATATCACCCTTACTCAAGACTACAATGAAAAAATGAATTGTTTGAAAAAAAAAGAAACTTTTCAGAAGAAAATTGAAAACACAATAAAGAAACTTTCAAAAATAGAAGCCGCGAAAAACGAGCTAACGAAAGATAAAATCCAGTTTTCAAACGAAGAACTTGAAAGATTAGAAAAAAAAGTAAACGAGGCAAAATCCATAAAAGAAAATCTCGAAAGCTTAAGTGCCCAAAAATATTCTCTCATCGAAAAACTCAATAATCTAAACAACGCCGAAAATTCTTTGAGTGGTGGGACGTGCCCGCTTTTAAACGAAAAATGCTTGAATTTGGATGGAAAAGACGTTTCTTTTTACTTTAATGAAAAGAAAATGAATTTGAAAAAGGAAATCGAAGTTTTGAGCTCAAAGATCGAAAATATGGAAAATGAAATGAAAAACGCAAAAAAAGCGGAAACAAAGTTGATAGAAGAGAGAAAAAATGAAGAACTCTTTCAAAAAAAATTGGAAAGAATTAACGAGCTTGAAGAAGAAGAAAAAACTTTGCTTGAAGGGATAAAAGACATTTTAAAAGTGGAAGAATTATCTTCCAAAAAAATTGAGAAAGTAAACGATGAAAAACGAAAAGAGGTAGAAATCTTAAAAGCAGAAATTAACTCACTGGCGGGAAAAAAGGAAGAGATCAAGAAAAGAAAAGAAATGTTAAAAAAAGATCTGAAAGATCTGAAAAATGGCATTCGTTCAAAAGAAGAAAGCATTCAAAAGCTTTCGAATTCGGAATATGAAACCACAAAAAAGCTAAAAGAGAGCGAAAAAGCTCTCAATGAACTCTCAAAAAATCAAAAAGAACTTGAAGAGTTTCAGATAAAAGTGAAAAAACATAAAGATGAGATTTTAAAACTGCGCCAAAGGCTCAAAAAATTAAGACCTTTTTACGAAGAGTACAACAAAAAAATAGAAATGGCAAAAGAAGTTGAACGCTTGCTTTCGAAAGTAAGAGATGAAGAAGAAGAAAAGAAGAAAATAGAAGATGAGTTGAACGAGCTCACAGAAAAAATAGAAAAACTTTCAAAGCTCTACAATGAAGAAATACACCTCAATCTCAGGGAAGACACAAATTCAATGAATGAAAAATTAAGAGTGTTGAACTCCGAAATAACAGAAATTAAAGGCGAGTTAATGAGCATAAACAGAGAAATTGAAAAATTGAAAGAAAAAAAGAAATTACTCGAAGAAATAGAAAGAGAGATTTCTCTTTTAAAAAAGAAGAAAAAATTCGTTCAGGAATTCAGGAATATGCTGAATGGAATGGGGGGGAAGGTTGCTGAAAGATACAGAAAATACCTCGCCTCCAAAGCCACTTTCAAGTACAGAGAACTTACCAATAAAGCCGATAAGATAGAATGGAGAAACGACTACGATGTTCATCTTGTAAGCCAAATAAATGGAAAAATATCGGACAGGAGCTTTTCGCATCTATCAGGAGGAGAGCAGATGGTAGTGGCTTTGTGTTTGAGAGCCGCCTTAAATGAAATGTTTTCCACTTCTAAATTCGTTATCTTCGACGAACCAACGGTGAATTTAGACGCAGAACGTAAACGTGCACTATCTGAATACTTACCAAAGCTCTTCAAAGACATGGAACAGGTCATAGTCATAACTCATGATGAGAGTTTTAAAGAAATGGCTGAAAAGGTCATCTTCGTTGAAAAAATAAACGGTGTAAGCCATGTTGTGAACGATTGATCATGGAATTGGTCTTATTATCCAGGACGAAGGAGTTGCCTTCACACTTTGAAACACGATCTTGGAGATTTTGGACGCGTACTCGCTTGCAGATTCGTAATCTGGAAAAACCCCTATGAAGAGCGCGGAAGTATTGGTATATGATATTTCAAAAGCTGGAATTTGCTGGTCTCTAAGCATTCTAACGAATTTTAAAACTTTCTTTGGAAAGGCAGAAGAAAGTATTTGAATTGAAAAAGTCGTTCCAATTCCAGGATAAGCGAGAAAGTATTCTTTTCCCATTTTCGTGATTTCGTAATAATTGTTAAATGAAAGTGCGCTTTTGAAGGCCTTTAAATCTGTTGAGCTCAAAGTTGTAAGTGGATAGAGTGGAAGAACGCGCGGAGCGTTTTCTAAAAGAACGTTGTAATCGCTCAAAAAAGATGTTGGAATTCTAAAAGAGTTAAACTGCTCATTTACATGTTTAAAATCATTCAAAAGCGTCTTTGTAACAGCCTCATCGTTTGAAAGCCTTGAATTTAGTTTTTGAATATCTATTCTCGTGCCAATTGTAATTAACAGGAGCCCAACTCCCACTACGGTTAAAATCACGTCTGTTAAGCTCATATTCGTTCCCCCATTTAAAAAATTTCAAAGTTAGCACAACACAAGTATACCATTATTCGCAAAAAAATGCCTCTTCCTCTTGAATCGCCAAATTTTCTGTGGTAGAATATAGACAGGTTGATTGCGCGGTAGTGTAATGGCAGCACACGGGATTTTGGATCCCGGCGTGGAGGTTCGAATCCTCCCCGCGCAGCCAGTGTAAGGATCACAAGTGAGTAGTTCGAGGCGATGTCGAAACCCCGCATAAAGCGGGGCTTTTTCTTATCATCTCCTAATGTACGTGAAAGTAACGAACTCACGTTGTGCGTGAAGATTAAGAAGGTAATCGAGATGCAAAGAAAATCATTCTAAAAGTCCATAAAATCTGAAAAAAGACAAACTCATTAAGTAAATTTGATTTGAACAAAATAATCCATACGTCTTGGATGTCATATCATCTAGTTTGGGAATAACAAAATTTATTTTTTGCATTTTTCTTTGTGATTCAAGAATTTAAGAGAAAAACAGAAAATTTTATTTCTTATTGAACAAGGCCTTATTTACCGTTTTTTTTAGCCTTTTGTTAATTGCTTAACATCGACGCACAACGTGAGTCATTAAAATATTCTCTTATGTACTACTCTTTTTCTTCAATTTTGAATTCAGAAACTTTCAGGAAAACTTCGTCGGATGCCTTTTTAACTTTTTCTTCTTCTTCTTTTATCTTGGCAATGTAATCAGCTTGAGCGTTTATTTCATCATTCGCTTTAACCATCAAATCGCTAACTTCACTCAATTGCGAAGAGGCTTCTTTCACGCTGCTTGCCATTTCTTCCGAAGTGGCGCTTTGCTCTTCTGAAACTGCGGCCAAATCTTCTGCAGCCGAAGTGACATTGCTCACATCCGTCCTTATTCTGTTGAATATTTCTGAGATCTTTCCCATTTTTTCCAGAACACTTTCAATAGAGGTAACCATTTTTTTGCTGGAATCCGCGGTCTTTTTGGAGTTTTCTATTATTTCGTTCAAATTCGCAGATATCTTTTCCGTCGATTGCTTTGTCTCTTCAGCAAGCGCTCTTATCTCATCGGCAACAACCGCAAACCCTTTCCCAGCTTCGCCGGCTCTCGCCGCCTCTATGGCAGCGTTCAAAGCCAACAGATTCGTTTGCTCTGCTATAGCGCTTATCGTTTCCAGAATTTCTCCAATGGCATCTACCGAATGTTCTAACGCATCCGCTTTTGCCATCATGTCATTTGACTCGTTACCAACCAGACCGATTTCTTCGTTCATGTTTTCCACAACCGTAGCGCCATCATTCGTCTCTTCAAGAATGTTATTCATATTTCCGGAAAGATCTGTAGCCGAATTCGCAACAGCAACTGCGGAATTTGCCACTTCCTGAACATTATCGTCTATTTGCTGCATAATGGAGGATATTTCTTTTATAACATTGGTTATGTTGTCAGTTGTAACTCCCACATTTTTAGATCCTCTTTTAACTTCTTCCAAATTTTCATCCAAAGAATCCATAGAACTTTGAAGATTTTCAACATCCTTATGAATGGTAATGGCAAGGTTTTCGATTTTTTCAATGAATTTGTTAACTCCAGCAGATATTTTGCCAATTTCATCGTTGGAAACTATTGGAAGCCTTACGGTCAAATCTCCGCCTTTTTCTTCGCTTAAAGAGTTGACGACTGCGAGCAATCTTCTCACGGGTTTGTGTATGGTTTTTTCATATATCAGTATAGAAAGGGCCACTATTACCAATCCAGCTATCATAAACCAGAATTGAATCCATTTCATGACGGAAACTTTTATCTCGCTGTATTCTTGATAATCTAGCACCGCTTTGTTCATTTCGCTTAACAACTTCACGTTGTTGTTTATTATATAGTTGAGAGCGTCTTTATCCTTTCCATTGCTTTGAATAACATTTTGAACAGCTTCTTTGAAGGGGATAAAAAGCTTTTGGACAACTTCAAGCTGATTTTTTATTTTGTCTGTTGGCGCTTTTGGAATAACCGTCCACTTGGTCATTCCGAGATCTAAAGCCACTTTTCCTCCATCTTTCAATCCGTTAAGCGTGGTTTCAAAGAGCGATTCCGTATTGCTCAAATTCTTTTCATATGCTGTATTTCCCATGGCAACTATCAACGCCTCTTTTGACATTTTTTGAGTAAGCATCCTCTGTCTTCCTGAAAGGTTTACAAGCAACGCATCATCTTTTTGCATGTTTGTGAGCACTACGGTTGAAACGTATATTCCTATGAGGAAAGCGGCAAAGATAATCAACGGTATTACGAGTTTTGCCATGATAGATTTCATGTTCTTTCTCCCCCTTCTCTTCGAGTGATTTTAAGAATTTCATTTATCTTTAAAAATTGATTTATTCTTATTATACCAACTTTTTAAAGCTCTTTCAACAAAGCCAATGCTTCATAAGTGCTTTGAAAACTCTCTATTCCATCAGTGAGATTGTAAAAATACCCACCACTTTTCACATCTTTCAATTTTTTCAACTCGTCGATAAAAAAACTCTTATCCACGTTTAAGTCATAATTTTTTTCCAAAGTCCAGGCGGCTCTAAGAAGGTTTAAATCCGTAAGGGATCTATTTTTGATTTCCGCTATGAACTTTTTACCTATGATTTGAACGTTCCTTTCATTCACCTCATATCCAAAGTCGTGTGCAAAGTTGAGAAGTTGCACGTAATCGTAGTAATACGAAACGTTCCTTTTTGAGGAATCCATTTTGTTTAGTCCTTTAAAAAGCCTGTCCAAGACCGTATGAATGTCCATGAAAACTTTGTCATTTTTGTAGTCCGTTCGTTGAATAACTTTCAAAAGCTGAAAAGCCCTGTCAAAGTTAAAAGTTGCCAGGTAATAAGCCTCCAACGCCGGAGAAAGATTCATTTTGTTGTAGAAAGAATCAATCAAAGTCTGTATTTGAGGCTTGCTCAAAAGTGCGTAACGTTCATTCATTTCCAAAGCGTATTCTAAATACACGGCCAAAACGTTAACAGGGTAGGCGGAAGCTGCGGAAACCAGATTAGAGGTAAACTTCTTCCAATAATTTATATCGGCTTTTTTTCCAAGCGTATTCAAAATTTTAGTTGCCCAGTACGTGTCACTAACAGATGAAACGCTTCCCAAATCGTAGTAGCCACCAAAAGGGGCCCTTTGTGCTTCAAAGATTTCAAATTTTTGGTTTAAATTAAAAGGCACTTTTAACGTTTCACAAAGTTTTTTGTAAAAGAAAAGTTGTCGAGGAGTTTGAATATCCGGATTCTCAAGTGTTTGTCTCACTTCTTTATTATTTAAATAACCGGCCTTTAAAAGTGTGTACTCTCTCATGTAGTCTCCATTAACATAGGAAATATGGTCATTCAAGAATTTCATAGTTTTTAAATCTCTTGGAACTTTTTTCCCTCTAACTTTGATCAACGCAACTAAAATGGTTATTCCCGCATTCGCGTACGTTTTTTTATCTATGGCGTCGTTCAAAATTTTAGAGGCGGTCTTGTAAAAAGGCGAGGCGTTCAAATCTTTTCCAAGCAACTTTTCAAGAATCAAACCATCTGATACCATTTGAAAGTAAGCGTAAGTACCTGTGTAATCTTTTAGATTTTTGTTTAAAAAGTTATCCACGGCGTTCAAAAATTTTGTGTCCACTTTCATTCCATTATCTTCCATGTAAGAAGAAAGAAAAACCGTGTAATTAACCCATGTTGGTACCTTGAAATAAGAAGCGTGCGTCTTTAAAAGATTAAAATACTCTTCAAAATAACTCGAATTGACAAACGACTTACCATATTCTTGGGCCAATTTTTGCATATATATGGTTTCTACAAGGTTCCCATACCGAGAAACAACTGTTGGCGTATCAACATAACCACCGTCTTTAACCTTATGCATTTGGACGTAAGACGTTAAGGTGGCAAAAGAAGTAAGCGTTCCTAACAAAACGACAATTAAAACCAATATGAAGATCTTTTTCAAATTTTTCTCTCCCCCTTCAAATTTTTTCCACTTTCGAGAAAATCCACACCCATCTTTTCAATGTTTAAAAAATTAGAAATAGAGCAATTTTTCCCTATTTTCATATTTCTCGGTATTACAACACCCTCTCCTATCACACTTATCCCATGGTTGTATATGCTTGGGAATTCTTCATTCTCGGTATCTTCACCCACGCCTATTTGCACGTGATCTTTAATTATGGTATTCTCGCTTATTATCGCATTTTCTATGTGACAATTTTCACCTATAGAAACATTTGTCATAACCACAGAATTTCTTATCACGCTGTTTTTACCAACCTTAACCCCTTGAAAAAGGACGCTACTTTCCACTTCACCGTAAACTCTTGTCCCCTCACTGACAAGCGATTTCATAACTTTTGATCCTTTTCCAAAAAAAGCTGGTGGCATTTCCTCGCTATGTGTATAAAATCTCCAATTTGGATCGTACAGATTTAACGCTGGCATGGGATGAGTTAACTCTAAATTAGTTTCCCATAGGGAGTAGATCGTTCCGACGTCTCTCCAATAACCTTCGAATTGGTAAGCATACATGTTAACACCTTGCTCTAAAAGTTTTGGAATAACGTTTTTGCCAAAATCGTGTTGTGATTTTTCGTCTTTTTCATCTTCTATCAATGCCCTTCTCAAAATTTTCCAATTGAAGAGGTAAATTCCCATGGAAATCAGTTGCGATTTGGGATGTGGCGGTTTTTCTTCAAAATCCACTATCTTGAAAACGTTATCGGTTATAACCGTTCCGAATCTGCTAGCTTCAGATAACGGAACTTTTATGCAGGAAATGGTAACATCTGCATTTTTCGAAATATGAAAGTCCAGCATTTCGTTGTAATCCATGGAATAGACGTGATCTCCCGACAACACTAAAACATATTTTGGGGAGAATTCATCTATGAAATCGATGTTCTGTTGAATAGCATGGGCGGTTCCTTTATACCATTCGCCTTTTGATGAAGCGGCGTAAGGCGAAAGTATAAATAAACCACCTTGTTTTCTATCCATATCCCAATCTCTTCCTATTCCAAGATGAGCGCTCAAAACCCTTGGTTTGTACTGTGTTAACACTCCCACGGTATAAATGGATGAGTTTGTACAATTCGACATGGTGAAGTCAATAATTCTGTACTTTCCTCCAAATGGAACGGCTGGTTTTGCTATGTCTTCTGTTAAAACTCCGAGTCTGGTTCCCTGCCCTCCAGCCAAAATCATGGCCACTAAGTTCAACTTTTTGACCTCCTTACTAAAAATGCTGACTAAACCACTTGCCACTTTTCAAATATCAAAGGTTCATCGTATCCCCTAAATATTCTTTCCGAACGAATTGTCACGTATTTGTCCAAAATGCAATTCGTTATCTTCGCTCCTTCTTCTATAGTTGAACCTTCCATTACAATTGAATCTTCGACCAACGCCCCTGACTTTATTTGAACGTTTCTAAATATCACACTGTTTTTAACCGTACCGGCTATTATACTTCCATCCGCAACTATTGAATTCTCTATGGAACCAGTAGGAGTTACCTTTGGAGGTGCCATATCCTTTAATTTTGTGAATATCTTTCCGTGTTCATAAAAGAGCTCATTCGCAATATCTGGATTCAGCATATCCATATTCACTTGTTTGTACTCTAATAGGGATTTTTTCACATTTTTCCAATAGCCGATGAATTCGTAAGACATTACTCGTAGAACTTTCAGGTTTGAAATTACCACTCCTTTGAGAAAATCGTACTCTCCATTTGGCACACTCGCGTAAAGCAAGTCCATAAGCAACTTTTTGTTCATGAAATATATTCCCAGATTTATCTTATCGCCAGCCGGTTTCTTAGACTTTTCCCTTATTTCGATTATCTTTCCTTCTTCATCGGTTTTAATCGTTCCGTACAGTAAAGGATCATATCCTTGAATTGATTTCGTCATTACGGTTATATCCGCCATGGATATCATGTGATAATCGTACAATTTTTCGAAATCAACATTGAATATGTGATCACCAGAGCCTATCAGCACGTAATCTTCGCTTCCCCTTTTTAAAATTGTCATGTTTTGAAAGATAGCGTCCGCCGTTCCTTTATACCAATACATGTGATTTTCATCAGCGTAAGGTTGAAGTATGTACAAACCGCCATGTTTTCTGTCCAAATCCCATTCTCTTCCAGAACCAAGATGGTCCATAAGGCTTCGTGGATTGTACTGGGTTATAACGCCTATCTTTCTTATTCCAGATCTCACCATATTTGAAAGCGTAAAATCTACAGCCCTGTATTTTCCACCAACGGGCATCGCTGCGGATGCCCGTTTTTTAGTTAAATTGCCCAGCGCTTTTCCTTTATCTCCAGCCAGGATCAGCCCAAGTATCTTCAAAAGCCATCATTCCTTTTACATCATTTCAGGATAAAGCGGAAATTCTTTGCAAAGTTTTTCAACTCTTTCTCTGGCGGCCTTTTTCGTTTCTTCGTCCTCTGGTTTATGAATTATAGAAGCGATGATATCTGCTATTTCTTCCATCTGAGCTTCTTTCATTCCACGAGTAGTCACCGCTGGCGTTCCAAGTCTTATTCCACTGGTTATGAAAGGAGAACGCGTCTCACGAGGAATTGTGTTTTTGTTCACCGTTATTCCCACTTCACCGAGTAATCTTTCAACCTTCTTACCGCTAAGGCCTGTTTCAGTTAAATCTACGAGCATGAGATGGGTGTCTGTTCCACCTGAAACGATCCGTATACTTCTATCTGACAATGCCTTGGCCAACGCTTTTGCATTTTTCACTATTTGGCTTTGGTACTCTTTGAACTCATTCGTCATGGCTTCTTTAAAGCACACGGCTTTAGCCGCAATTATGTGCATGAGAGGTCCACCCTGAATACCAGGAAAGATGGACTTGTCTATGGCTTTCGCTATTTCTTCTTTTTTTGATAAGATGAGGCCTCCTCTCGGCCCTCTAAGAGTTTTGTGAGTAGTGGAAGTAACAACATCGGCGTATTCCATGGGATTTGGATGAACTTTCGCGGCCACCAAACCTGCAAAGTGTGCCATATCAACAACCAGATACGCTCCCACTTCATCGGCAATTTCTCTAAATCTCTTGAAGTCTATAATTCGCGCGTAAGCACTTCCACCGGTTACTATCACCTTTGGCTTGTGTTCAAGAGCCAGTCTTTCAACTTCATCGTAATCTATAAGCTCTGTATCTGGATTCAAACCATATGGCACAAAATTGTAAAGCCGACCAGAAAAGTTTACAGGTGAACCATGCGTTAAATGGCCACCTTGAGTTAACGAAAGTCCCATGATAACACTCGATGGCTCTGCCAGAGCAAAGTAAGTTGCCATATTCGCCTGAGAACCTGAATGTGGTTGAACGTTTGCAAAATTGGCATCGAAAAGCGCCTTTGCCCTGTCTCTTGCCAGGTTTTCCGCTATGTCTACAACCTCACAGCCACCATAATATCTCTTGGCCGGATAACCCTCGGCGTACTTATTCGTCAAAACGCTTCCCATAGCCTGCAAAACCGCTTTTGAGACAAAATTTTCAGATGCTATTAGTTCAATGCCATTTTGCTGCCTCTTCAGTTCTTTGTGAATTACGTCATATATTTCAGGATCTACACTTTTAACTTCTTCCCAGAGATCTTTCATCTTATCAGCCCCTTTTCTATATAGAATTGCCGTATTCCGCGGCTATCGTTCATTTTTAAATTACATTTCACTACCTCAACTAATTTTATCATCACTCGCTTCTCGTTGATCGATGTAAACTTCAAATTAAACGTTGCACAATTTATTTTATTTTGTATTGATTTAATTTGTAAAACAAAGTTCTCAAACTTATACCAAGCGCTTCCGCAGTTTTTGTTCTGTTTCCTCCATACGATTTAAGCGTAGTCTGTATGAGTTGTTTTTCAAAATTATTCAAAGCCATTTTCAGCGTCATTCCTGAAGGTACGTGAATGGAAGTGGACCTTTTCCGCGGTACTTCAAACGCTGGCAAATGAATGATTTTTATTATCTTCTCATCCATTTCCATATTTATCATTGCCCGGGCAATGAAATTTTCAAGCTCTCTCACATTGCCGTACCACGGCAGACTTTTCAAAATCTCGAGAACCTCATTTGAAATTTCTTTTACGGCTCGACCATATTCTTGATTTAATTTTCTTATTATATGCTTTACCAGGGGTTCCAAATCTTCCATTCTTTCTCTTAGAGGAGTTATGACAATAGGGACTACATTTAATCTGTAATACAGATCTGGAATGAATTTTCCATCCTTTATCATTTCTTCCAAATCCAGATTGGTAGCGGCTATTATTCTGACGTCGAGTTGCTTGCTTTTTGTGCTTCCCAGTCTGGTTACTTCCATCTCCTGAAGGAATCTCAAAAATCTTGATTGAACTTTAACTTCCATCTTTCCAATTTCATCCAAGAATAGCGTTCCACCATTTGCCTCTTCTAACAACCCTCTTTTTCCGCCTTTTTTTGCGCCCGTAAACGCCCCCTCTTCATACCCGAAAAGTTCTGATTCTAATATACCTTCTGGCAGAGCGGCGCAATTAACACTTACAAAAGGATGGTTTGCTCTATTGCTTGCATTGTGAATTGCATGGGCAAAAAGTTCCTTTCCAGTTCCCGATTCTCCTCTTAGAAGGACTGTAGCCCTTGTTTTTGCAACTTTTTTTGCCTGAAGGATGGCAACCTGCATGGTGCGTGAAACGCCAATTATATCGTCAAAAGTGTATCTAGCCTTCAATTGGCGTATCGTTCGATTAGCCTCTTCCAATTCTTTGCTCAGGGATATTATCTTCGAAACATCATGAATAACCGCCACACTACCAGAAAACTTCCCATCTATAACCAGCGGCGTCGCATCGATGATCACTTCTTTTTTTAACGGCCCAACTTTTATTCTGTGACCAAAAATGGGTTTTTTGTACTTTGCAACTTTCATGTGCACACTTTCGCCTTCCGCTATGTCTACATCCGCTGTCTTTCCGAGCACTTCGTCTGAACTAAAACCGGTCAATTTTGTGTAGGCTTTATTAACCATTTTAACTTTTCCATTTTCATCTGCCACGCTTATTGCATCGTCAGTTGATTGTATTATGGTTTCCAGCATGAATCTCACATTTTTTAGATCTGTAACTTCTTCTGCCATGTGTTCAACTTCCGTAATGTCCCTGAACACGGCAACCGCACCTACTACATTTCCATTTTCATCTTTTAAGGGAATTCTCGATGTGACTATTCTTGTTTTACCAGCGTCCTGAATTCTATCCAATTCGGAAATTCCTGTCTTTACAACCACATGAAGCCTCGTATTTTTAACCGTACTCACAACATCATACCCAGCGTAATCTTTAACGGGCATATGTAATATGCGACACGCAGCACGATTCATAAATACTATTTTCGCGTGCTTGTCTACCATAATCACACCTTCAAGCATTGAGTCAAGAATGCGTTTGTAATACTTACACTTTGAGCTCATACTTTCCTCCAAAACCGTTATGCATTCCCCATCCCAATTTAGTGTGAACCAATTTAAAGAAATTTATATCGGAAGTGCACAGGAAATTAAGATGTTTTTCAGAACCGCTTATTTCAAATTTTCCCATATGATTCTTCTTACAAAGTTCTTCTCCGTCTCCCACGCAAAAGTAAGATTCATCTTCTCTTGGTTTTACCGTAACTGTTATCTTTCTGTTAAAAGATGCAATAACTGGCCAGGCGGCAAAAGCGTGTGCCATCATTGGAACAATGGATACTAAAGATAAATTCGGATCGATCACAGATCCCCCAGCTGATAAGTTGTAAGCTGTAGAACCTGTGGACGTGGAAAAGATCATGCCATCGCACAGCATTTCTCCCATAGAGCTATCATCCACGCTTATGGACACTCTTAACATATGGGATCTCACCGCGCGTTGAACGACAAAGTCGTTGAAGAACTCATTTTGCATACCATCGCAAATTACCTTCAAAAAATTTCTTCTAACGATGGTGTAATCACCCAGATCGATTATTTCGTGAAGAACTTCATCTATTTTTTCAAAACTGTAAGGGCTTAAAAAACCAAGATGTCCAAAGTTTATCCCTACAACGTTAACATTCCTATTTGCGAGAATTTTGGAAGCTTTTAAGACTGTACCGTCTCCTCCTAAGACAAAGGCAATGGTTTTATCATCAGTCTCTTCAATTCCAACCTCTTTTAAGTTTCTGAGCCTTAACTTTTCTCTCAAAAGTGAAAGCGCCTTTAGCGTTTCTTTCTTTTTTTCGTTCCTGAATACGAAAAATTTTTTGAATTCCTTCATCTCTTCAGTACCACGCTTAGATCGAAAAGTGTGTTTACGACGAAGGCTTGGATGAATACCAATATAAGCAAGGCCACAAATGGAGAAAAATCAAACATGCCAATGGGTGGTATAAAGCGTCTTAACGGTCTCACCATTGGATCGCACATTTGATCCAAAACTCTTCTAAAAGGATGGTAGTACGGCAAAATAAAGCTCAAAATTGAATCGATTATCAAAATGGTTATAGCAAAAATTATCACGATATTCAAAATAACGGCTATTGCGTATATGAAATTTGCAAGCACAAACATTTCAACTATCACTCCCAAATTCGAAATTTTCGGTGCTTATCAGCGATTCTCCTATAGCGCTGTACCCTTTTGCCGTGAGTACCCTCCCACGCGACGTTCTGGCTACAAAACCGCCTTGAAGCAAATAAGGTTCGTAAACTTCGCTTATGGTTTCAGCTTCCATTCCAACAGACGCAGCCAAAGAGTTTAAACCCACCGGGCCTCCTCTGTAATCGTGAGCAATCCTTTTTAGTATTTTTCTATCGGTTTCATCAAGACCGTACTTATCTATTTTCATTGATTCAAAAGCCTCATCAACTATTTCAAGCGTTATCTCGTCCTTTGATTTAACGGTAGCGAAATCTCTTATTCTTTTCAACAGCCTGTTTGCAACCCTTGGTGTTCCCCTCGATCTCTTTGCTATTTCAGATGCACAAGTGTTATCTATTTTTACCCCAAGGATTTTTGCACTTCTTTTGACTATGTTTTTTAGCTCTTCAATTTTGTAAAAATCGAGTTCTAACACCATTCCAAAACGATTCCTCAAGGGAGGCGTCAAAAGCCCACTTCTCGTTGTTGCACCAACCAATGTAAAGGGATTTACCGACAATCTAACCGTTCTCGCACCAGGGCCTTTTCCAACTAAAATATCAAGTTTGTAATCTTCCATCGCCGAATAAAGCACTTCCTCAACCGCATGTGGCAATCTGTGTATTTCATCTATGAAAAGCACATCACCACTTGCAAGCGAAGTAAGAACCGCCGCAAGATCTCCTTGCCTTTCGATAACAGGCCCACTGGTAGTGTGAAGCTTCCCACCAGTTTCGTGGGCTATTATAGTTGCAAGCGTTGTTTTTCCCAATCCGGGAGGACCCGCCAAAAGCACATGATCCAGCACCTCTCCGCGCATCTTCGCGGCGCGTATAGCAACGCTAAGACGTTCTTTTACATTTTCCTGACCTATGTATTCATCAAGTGAAAGTGGCCTTATGCTTACAAAACTTTCGTCTTCATTTTGAGGTTCTGAAGATAACAATCTACCCATTCATTCACCAGCTCACGGATGAATTCTGTAAATGGTCCTGGCAAATGGGATGGCTTCCCTTATATGATCTAATTTGCATATCCAGGCAACAAGCCTTTCCACTCCCATTCCAAAGCCACTGTGTGGAACGCTTCCGTATCTTCTCAAGTCGATGTACCAGTCATAAGATTCGACAGGCAAATTGAATTCTTTTATCCTTTCTATAAGCAAATCCAAATCGTAAATACGTTCGGAAGCACCTATGATTTCACCATATCCTTCGGGTGCCAGCATATCATCACATAAAACCACTTCCGGGTTCTCCGGATTCGGCTGCATGTAGAAAGCCTTTATCTTTCTTGGATAGTTGTATACCATAACGGGTTTTTCAAACTCCTCGCTTATGCCGGTTTCTTCATCTCCACCTATATCATCTCCCCATTTTATGTCGAATCCTTTCTTTTGCAAAAGCTTTATGGCCTCATCGTAGCTTATTCGGGGAAATGGAGGCTCTATTTTTTCAAGCAATGTTGTGTCTCTATTAAGAGCAGCAAGATGTTCTCCTGCCCTTTCCAAAACTTTTTGAATGACATACGAAACGAGTTCTTCCTGAAGTGTCATGTTGTCATCGGAAGTGTAATAAGCCATTTCCGCCTCATTCATCCAAAATTCCGTTAAGTGTCTGCGCGTCTTCGATTTTTCAGCCCTGAACGTTGGTCCAAGGTTAAAAACCTTTCCCAGGGCCATCGCCGCAGCTTCCAAATAAAGTTGGCCAGTTTGGGCAAGGTAGGCTCTCCCAAGATCGAAATATTTCACGCTGAAAAGCTCCCCAGCGGACTCACCTATTGCTCCGGTGAGTATGGGCGTATCGATGAGAACGAATTTTTTAGAATGATAGAATTCCCTTATCGCCCTTATGACTTCGTTTCGGATCTTCAAGATATGAAATTGTCTTCTTGATCGAAGCCAAAGGTGCCTGTTGGTCATCAAAAAGTCTATGCCATGTTCTTTTTTTGAAATTGGATAGTCTTCTGTCGGAATCTGAACTACTTGAATGTTATTGACATCCATTTCAAATCCGTAAGGAGATCTTTTGTCTTCTCTAACGCTCCCTTGAACGATAACACTCGATTCTATCCTTAAAGAATCGGCTTTTTTGAAAGTTTCTTCATCCACTGAAGATTTTTCAACGATAGCCTGAATGAATCCCGTTCCATCTCTCAACTGTAAAAAGTGTATCTTTCCGCTTGAACGTTTGTTGAACATCCAACCTTTTATTTCGATTTCTTCTCCCACATGCTCAGCAACATCTTCTATGTACACCCATCGAGCCAACTTCATCACTCCTTTTGTTTTGTTTCCTTCCATCATCCAATGATGAAACAATTTGCACGGTTACTTAATTTTACCATAAAAAAGCCCCGACGTTGGTCGGGGCTTTTTTATAAGATGTTCTCTTTTTTTGATTTTACCGATTAGAAGCTTACAGTTGCAGCAGCCTGGACGTACCAATAAGCTGGGTTAACAACCGTGTATGCACCATTAGAATCTTGGCTAAGAGTTCCAAAAAATCCTGTATAGGTCCACATATGAGCTGCATACGTAGCTTTTACGTAATAGCCTGCATAATCAGGACCAGTTGTCGAACTTGTTACGTATCCTTCTACTGTTAAAGGAGAAACAGAATAATCAATCTTTGCGTTCCATGTGGGGCTTGCCATTAATGTCAAATCTGCCCAATTGACATCGCCAGCGAAAGTTGTTTTTCCAAATGAAGCATTCATAGCAATATCCAAGCTTTTAGTTGTTAAGGAAGATGTCGGCATGATGTTTCCTTCAACGTTCAAAGTTGGTGTTACACTCATATTTCCTGCAGCTAAATTAGCACTTGCTTTAAATCCATAACCAGCCGTTTGTGTTGCATTAAGAATATCATATGTTCCATCGATCCATGGATTAATCGTGAAGATTCCAAATGTATTGGAATAAGAAGCTTTTCCATAAATGCTATGCGCATTTGCTGGATATTCTGGAGAATCCGCATTTCCATCGCCATCGCTGTCAACAAATGCTTCATATTTAGGTGTGAAATCCTTGAAATACTTGTATTCAGCATTGACGGTAACGGTTCCCATTTTAGAAATGGCGAAATCTCTATCATACTTTGCATCCACACCAATTTGGTTAACTGGATCTGTAGAAGACGTGACTGGAAGCCACGTGCTAGTTTCGCTCGCAACTGGAGCGGGCGTTCTGGCAAGGTCAGAACCGTACGCTGCCAAAACTGTTAAGTCCGGAAGCCCTGTGTATTTTATTCCAGCAAAATAGTCGTAAAGTGCATTATTCATCTTATCATAGTAAAGAGCACCTGTTACGGAGTAGTCATTACCAGCATAGTTAGCCGCAACTTCGTCTTTGAAGAAAGGCTGAGTGAAAAGTGGGGTGCTTGGGTTTGTGGAAGCACCATCGTTTGTCGTATCAAGATACTGAAGCGTAAGATCTTTTAATGGTTTGTAAACGTAGGTAAATCCAGCATCTGATCCGTTGCTCCACATTAAACCACAGAAACTTCTCGCATACGCTTCTTCAAATGTCAATTTACTCATAGCCGATTCGTACACCATGCTGTTAAGAGAAACAGAAGGTGCACCGTTCCAATCCAGGTTTAAACCCAAATTAAGTGTCCATGTGGCTGGTTGAGTAAAGGTACCTCCGAAATTGCTTGCCCATGCTGCGCTTACGCTTAAATTGCTACCAAAACCGTGGGTAAGATCCAATCCCTGACCATTAAGAACAAAGCCAAAGCTGTAAGAACCACTTACATCAAGAGATGGCGTCAACGTGTAAGTTGCTGCCAAAGCACCTATGGCCAAAAGGCCTGTAATAGCAATTACCAAAACAAGTTTCTTCATTTTTTATTCCCCCTTCTTTAATAAGCCTCTCTGTATTCGCCCTTTTTAAAAATTAACAGGGAGGATTTAAAAAAACTTCTTTACCTAAAAATTAAAAAATATTGATGCCCATCTAAATATTAAATTCAATGGCTGTAATCAACCCAAACCCAATAAAGGAATGTTCCAAAACCAACAGCTGCGAGCGTCACGCCACCAAGTCCTACCCACATTGCGTAATTGGCTTTCTCGTTCGCCTTTTTTACTTCTTGTTCAAGCGCGATCTTGTTGTTGTTGATCTCACTTGAAAGTTGAGATTTCGTGAGTTTCAGATCGTTGCTTACAAAGCTTATCCGGTTTGAAAGAGAGCTTCTGATGCTTGCAAGAGAAGTGTTCATGGCAATGTTGTTTTTGTTAAATGAGCTCTGGAGATCTTTAAGCTGGCTCTTCAAATCTTTTATGGCCTTTGTGTTGTCGGCTATTGGTTTTGTTGCCACGGCAATTTTCTTGTAAATAAACGCCGATGTTTGATTGATTTCAGCCTCAAGTTCGCCTTTTACTTTTGCAATTTCATCGTTGCCTGAACCAGCCTTGAGAGCTTTCATATCTTGTTTCAACGATGCGATCTCTCTTGCTTGGTTTGCAATCATGTTGTTGTTGATGTTAGCGAATTTCAACGCCTTGCTCGCATTGGCGTTTGCAGAATCAATTTCAGATGAAAGCGATGATTTGATGTCCACCAACATCGTTTGAAGATTGCTAATGGCATCGGAATTACCAGCAACAACTTGTGCCAAATTGGATGTGCCTTTTACTTCATCAACGACCAATTTTAAAGCGTTGACTTCTTTCTGAAGGTTGGCAACTATGGCATCGTTGTTCCCAACTTTTTTCACCACCGAGTTGATAACCGTTTGAAGTGCTGTTATATCCTGTGCTTTCGCAAGAAGAGGATCACTTTCAATGTAGTTCAAAAGCTTGTAGGCCGTTTCAGCAAGCTGGTACCTGTTTACCGTTGCTGAACCGTTAAAAAGGCCGTTTGAACCCACCATAATCTTAGCCTTGCTCAGCGCCTCAACGGCTGGTGCGTAGATGCTATTCGCCGGCACATCAGAATAGCTCGCGGCCAATACCAACGAAGCCATCAGCAGCACGGCAACTACAGCAACTACCATAAGGCTTTTTTTCATTTATACCATCCTCCTTTTTAAATAGTAGACACACTCTCTCTAAAGTCTGTAAACAAGGATGTAATGCCTCACCCCCCATCTCAGACTATCCCATCAATTTAGAATTATACCATCACATATTGACAAATTCAAGAGTTAAACAACTTTTATTTTGTAGAATTTTAACTTTCCAACCCTTAAAATTTCTCCGCCTTTAAATTTCGTTACAAAAAATGGATCTTTTATTGCGACGTTGTTTATCTTTACACCACCTTGTTTTATAAGCCTTTTGGCCTCACTGGCAGACGGTGTTGCACCTATTTCTTTTAAAAATTGTGAAAGTTTTATCCCATTTTTTCCTTCGACTTCTTGGGCTTTTTTTGGAGTCTCTTTTCTTGAAAAAGTTGAAACGAAGTACTCTTCCGCTTTTTTAGCCGATTTTTCATCGTGTAGCCACTTAGTTATTTCAAATGCCAATCTTTTCTTAAAAGTCATTGGATGTAATTTTCCGTTTTTCACATCTTCTTCGGCTTTTTCTACTTCTAAATCAGTTAAAAGCCTTGCGTATTTGAACATCAAGGAATCAGGAATGGACATCACCTTGCCGTAGACATCTTCCGGAACGTCTTCTAACGCAATGTAGTTGTTGTAGCTTTTTGACATTTTCAAAGTGCCGTCCGTTCCTTCTATCAAGGGCATGGTCATAACTATTTGTGGCTTTTGGCCAAATTCCTCTTGGTATTTTCTGCCAACAAGAAGGTTGAATTTCTGATCCGTTCCTCCCATCTCAACATCCGCTTTGATCGCAACGGAATCGTACGCCTGGGCTATTGGATACAAAAATTCGGCAATGCTTATTGGTTCTCCATTTTTGTACCGCTTTTCAAAATCGTCTCTTTCCAACATCCTGGCAACCGTGTATTTTGCGGTCAATCTTATAACATCTTCAAAATTTAGCGGCTCCAACCACTCAGAATTGAAACGAAGCTCGGTTTTAGAACGGTCTAAGATCTTAAACGCCTGCTCCTGGTAAGAAACCGCGTTCTTTTTTGCTTCTTCCGCGGAAAGCATGGGACGCGTTTTTGAACGTCCTGATGGATCGCCTATCCTAGCCGTAAAATCGCCTATTATCAGCACAACAACATGGCCTAAATCTTGAAACTCTCTTAACTTTTTTAAAACCACAGCGTGTCCCAAATGAAGATCGGGACGCGATGGGTCTACCCCAAGCTTAATTCTCAATGGCTTTCCGCTTTTTAAACGTTCTAAAAGTTCTTCTTCACTTATCAGTTCTTCAACATTCTTTTTGAGAATTCTTAATTGTTCTTCGGCACTTAACATGTTTCACCTTCTCAATGTGGAAGATTTATGAGATACGCCACGATGATGCTCATAACCATGAAGGTGATGGCAAGAATGAGCGTGATTTTTCCAAGAGTGTCCAGTCCTTTTTCTCTACCAAAAACCGTGTACAATGAACCCGATCCAAATGCGCCTCCCAATCCGGCATGTTTGGACATTTGAGCCATGACACTCCAAATCAAGCCCACCGAAACTGCTATGTAAATTCCGATAACTATAAGAAATACAATACCCAACGCTTTTCCTCCTTTCTGCTTCTAACCCTAATTATTTTATAAGATAAAGCGTTAATTTTGTTTACAGTTGGCAACGCATTTATCCACTTTTCCTTTCAATTCTAAAACCGCTTCACGCATAGATGAAACGAACTCAGGATCTTTTATAGACTTGAGGTTTATTTCCACGTTTGCCAACGCGCACGAAAAAGCGGCTTCTAACAATGCAACTGCGCTTTCAGCGTCGCTTTTTGCGTTTTTGTTTCCGAATTTTGATACGGATTCCGCTAACGGACAAAGTTTTGATATTTCCCTTGCAAGCTCATAAGGCACTTCACACGCCTTTTTCAAACTTTCCTGTAATACTTTTTTCCTCTCTTCCTTTTCTTCTGATGTGTTCTTTGGAAGTTTAAAAGCCTTCATAACTTCATCAAACGCTTTTATATCGTCATCCGCGCTTTCTAACAATCTCTTTCTTCTGTATTCACTTTCCGCGACTATTCTTTCCATTTCGGCTTCGTAATCTTCATATCCTTTCTTTCCTATGGTGAGATTCGCCACCATTTCTATCAAAGCGGCTCCAAGTGCGGCAACCGTTGCGCCAACAGCCCCTCCTCCTGGTGTGGGAGATTTAGAAGCCACTTCGTCTACAAATTCTCTAACCTTCATTTCAGGTATTTCCATATGATCCTCACCGCCTTTTATTTTGTGACTATTTCCACCGAGTGGGACGCCCCTATTCTCGTAGCTCCCGCTCTAAACATTCTCAGCGCATCCTCAAATGAATGTATTCCTCCAGAGGCTTTCACTTCCATTTTATCGCCTACAACGTATTTCATCAACGCAACGTCTTCTGCCGTTGCCCCTCCTTTGGAGTAACCCGTAGACGTTTTCACAAAATGAGCCCCAGCTTCTTTTGATATAACACACGCGGCCACTTTTTGTTTGAAATTCAAAAGAGCCGTTTCTATTATAACCTTTACAATCTTATTTTGTGCAGCCTCAACTACGGCTTTTACATCAGCGTAAACATCTTCATACCTTTCGTCTTTCAGTGCCCCTATGTTTATGACCATATCTATTTCATCCGCGCCATGTTCAATGACCCACCTTGTTTCCGATGCTTTTATAGAAGGTGAAGTTGCCCCAAACGGAAACGCAACAACGCTCGCAATTTTAACGTTTGTTCCGGACAATATTTTAGATGCAAGGGGAATATTTATGGGATTGACACATACAGAATGAAAGGCGTACTTTACGGCTTCAGCACAGAGTTTTTCTATTTGAGAATTAGTGGCATCTGGTGAAAGTAAAGTGTGATCTATCATAGAGGCTATCTTTTCACGCGTGGCTATTTTATCTGAAGGTGTAAAAACAAAACCCTTCGCTCTTATTATCTCGTTTTCTATTTTTTCCGTTAAATCTGCCATGAAATCATCTCCTCCGCATTAAAGACCGAGTTCCTCATGAATATTTTTCATTGCTGTAAGCGCTATATCGTAAAATTCTTCCAAACTTAATCCCATTTCCGAACATGAAGCCATTTGCTCACGGCTAGCTCCCTTCGCAAACGATTTTTCTTTGAATCTTTTTATCAAAAATTTCACATCCACGGGTTCCAATTTCTTTTCAGGTCTGATCAATGCCCCAGCCACTATGAAGCCGGTAGTCGGATCTGCGGCGTAAATTGCTTTTTCAATGAGCTTTTCGCGTGGCTTTTTATCACAATGAGCCAAAATAGCGTCGTAAACTTCTTGAGGAAGATTGTACTTTTTCAAAAGCTCAACACTGATTAATCCGTGCTTTTCTGGATGCTCTTTTGTTTCCGGATAATCGTAATCATGAAGAATGCCAGCAACTTCCCAAATCGCTTCGTCTTCTCCAAACTTCTTTGCGAGGGCTTTCATCACGGCTCCCGTAGCTATCATATGATTTACCAAATTTCTGGAAGAAACGTGTTCTTTCACTATTTCTATGGCTTCATCTCTTGTCACCTTCGTTCACCCCCTTGCAACTTTTAAAGCCAAAGAAAACTCTCATAATTTGATAATTTCTCATCTTCATTCCAAAATTAACATGAGAAGGTGAATATCCTCTCATGTTTGCGACTTCAAACATCAACTTCCTCAGAGCATTTTGGTAATCATTTCCCAATTTTGAAGGTGAAACGTATAGCACAGCCGAGCCTTCTTCAGCCAATCCAAAAGACTTAACCTCTTCCTGAGAAATTGAAATAAAAAAGGAAGCCTTTGGATCCATTTTAACTATTTCTTTAACAATAGCGTTAAAAGCGTCCTTTTCATCTAACGCATAATGACAAAGCCCTTCAAGGTAAAGGAATTTTGGATCTCTTAATTTTGGCAAGGCAAGAAGCGCTTTTGAATACTCTCCTTTTTTATAAAGGAAAAGCGATTTCGCGTAATTTTCAAGATAACAATAAGAATTCTTCGGCTCCTTTTCCACTTCAATTCCACTTTCAAGATTCAAAAGTTTACAAAAGGCGTGACTGCATGGATTAAACGCACGCGCACATATCCTTTCAGCGAGTACATCTCTTGGCAAAAACCTTTCTCCCAAAGAAAGCATGGCTATATCCAACATGTACTTTCTCGAAGACATCTTGGGAAATTTAACACCTTCATCCTCTTTAAAAACCTTCCAAACAAAAGCGGCAAGTCTGTCATCTTTGTCCATGGAGAGATATATCTTGAAAGACTCTTGCCAGCGTTCATCCTCTAAAAAAAACAAAACATGCGATAGAGCCAGATAACCCAATGGAGAAAGTGGATACGTATTTTTAAGCTCTATGGATGTCTTTAACGCTTCTTTCAAACTTCCCTTCGCCATGTAAGTGATGAAAAGATTGTACATCGAAATGTCATCTTTTTTCTTTTTCAAAGTGGCTATAAGATCGTCATATCGCTTTCTCAAAAACATCGAGAACTCTTTTTTATCAAAATTGCTGCTTTCCATCATGGAAGCTATCTTTTCATCGCCTATGTCAAAATCGGAAAAATCGTAAAGATCGCTGAACGTGGTAAGACTGTTGAAATCCAAGTTGTAAGAAGAAGCTCGGACTGACAAAGTTTCTTTAGGCTGAGAAGCCTTTTCACTTTCCAATCCGAGATCTTTTTCTATCTTTTTTTTCAGTTCTAAAGCGGCTTTGAGTTTTGGATCTTCTTCCATTTGTTCAACCTCGACTTTTTCAATCTTTTATATATGGTATACCGTCTGCCGTTGGCGCGCGACTCTTTCCAACAAAACCGCTAACCACTATCAAAGTAAGGATGTAAGGAATCATCCCAAAGAGGTATTGCGTGTTTGTTGCCAAGTGCAAAACGCCTTGACTTTGAAGCTGATCGTTGAACGCAGAAGCGGCTCCGAAAAGTATAGCGGCCCACATGGCACCAGTCGGGCTCCAGTTACCTATTATCATAGCTGCCAAAGCGATAAAACCACGACCGTTTGACATATTTTCTGTGAATTGTCCCAATTCCCCTATGCTTAAAAACGCTCCGCCCAACGCCGCGAATACACCACTCATCAAAACGCCAAAATAACGTATATTGTACACATTTACACCCAAAGTGTCGGCAGCTTCCGGGTTGTTTCCAACGGATCTCATTCTTAAACCAAGCTTTGTCTTGTATATGAGATACCAACTGAACACAACAGATGCGAAAGCCACATAAACAAGCGGCGAAAGAGAACCAACCATCTTCCCAAAAAATGGAACTTCTTCGAATCCACCAAGGTTAACAAGCGGAATTGATCTCACCAAATCCGTGGATCCAGGTTTTCCAAAAAGTTCAACTAAAGAAAAGCCAGTTATACCTTGAGCAAGCAAAATTATGGCTGTACCGCTTATGATCTGATCACCGGCGTATCTTATGGACGCCCAGGCGTGTAAAGCCGCCATGGATATACCTAATAGTAAAGCTAACGCTAATCCATACCATGGATTTCCCGTAAAATAGCTTCCAACAACACCACCAAACGCCGCTATTAACATTATTCCTTCCAATGCAATGTTAACTACACCTGTGGTTTCGCTGTAAACTCCACCCAATGCGGCAAAAATCAAAGGTGTTGATTGATTAAGAGTAGAACGGTAGAAAACGGGATTTATGAAAACGTTTATTATGGCTTGAACCCAGGCGTTCATATTTCTTCAACTCCTTTTCTCTTCCAAACCATCAAAGTTTTCACCAATCTGTTGGCTGCCACCAAGAATATTATGATACCCTGAATTATTATGACTATGTTTTTGGAAACTCCGGCTATTTGCATCTGGTTAGAACCTGCCCTTATCGAAGATATGAGAAAAGCGGCAAACGCTATTCCAATCGGATCATTTTGACCAATTAAGGCGATTGTAATGCCATCAAAGCCCATGCTGCCTCCCAAAGAGCCTAAATATCTGTAATAAACCCCCATAACCTGCATCGTTCCTGCTAATCCAGCCAACGCACCGCTTATGGCCATGGCCAACACAACGTTTTTTGAAATGCTTATGCCACCGTACTCAGCAGCGTACGGATTAAATCCAACCGCCTTAACTTCGTATCCCGTCTTCGTTTTTTCAATTATTATGTAAACAACGACAACGGCCGCTAACGCCACGAATATCCCTGCGCTAAGCCACGTAGCGCCTGTCGTTACCAAATTTGGAAATCTCGCAGAGTAAGCAATTTCAGGGGATTTCGGAACTCCGCCAGGCGCCTGAAACGGACCGTTCACAACGTAATTTGCTATAAAAACGGCAATGTAGTTCAGCATTATCGTCGTTATAACCTCATGCGCTCCTCGTGCGGCTTTCAACCACCCAGCCAAAGCACCCCATAAAGCTCCTCCCAACATGCCTACAACGAGCATCAAAGGAATGGAAAGGTAAAATGGGAATGTTTGCATCTGCGATCCCACGTACGTTGCAAGCAAAGCACCGATAATAAGCTGTCCATTAGCTCCTATGTTGAAAAGTCCAGCTCTAAATCCAAATCCAACAGCGAGACCTGTAAGTATCAAAGGAGTGGCCTTCATTATGTTGTTTATCAGTGCGCCTTCTGTTCCAAACGCCCCATAAAAGAGGGCACCGTAAGCGGTTGCTGGATTTTTTCCGATCAAGATCATGACGATGGCCGCGATGATAAAAGAAATTACTATGGCTATGAGTGGAGATATAATTTTGTCATTCATGTAAAATTTCTTAAGCTTTGACATCTTCACTAAACCTCCTGTGTCTCTTGCGAACGAAGATCTTCAAGCCTATGACCGGTCATCATCATTCCAACTTCTTCAGTTGAAGTTTCTTCCGGTCTAACTTCGCCCATTATTTTTCCTTCGTACATTACCAAGATTCTATCACTCAATGAGAATATCTCTTCAAGTTCCATCGAAATTAGCAGTACGCCTATTCCTTTATCTCTCATAGAAATGATCGTTTTATGGATGAATTCAATGGCTCCTATGTCCAACCCTCTTGTAGGTTGTGAAACAACCAGAAAATCTGGCTCAAAGGCTATTTCTCTGGCTATTATAACCTTTTGCTGGTTACCACCACTTAAATTCGCCCCTAAAATATTTATCAAAGGCGGTCTGACATCGAATTCTTTTACCAGTTCTTCCGAAAACTTCTTTATGTCTTGTATTTTCAAAAACGATCCATCGCAAAATTTTGGATCATCGTGTTTTCCAAGGATGAAATTGTAATATATGGGAAACGCTGTTACCAAGCCTCTTTTTAATCTGTCTTCGGGAATATGGCCCATGCCCATTTCTCTATGCTTTTTTGGTGAAAAATTCGTTATATCAACATCCTTAAAGATAACCTTACCTGATTCTACTTTTCTCAAGCCTGTAATTGCTTCAACCAGCTCAGACTGTCCATTCCCGGCAACACCGGCTATTCCAACTATTTCACCCTTATGAACGGAAAACGAGACCCCATTTACAGCCCTCAATCCTCTATTTTCATTAACTTCAAGCTTCTCTATCTCAAGTATCTTATCGCCAACTTTGGCTTTATCTTTTTCAACTCTTAAAAGAACGTCACGCCCCACCATCATACGAGCCAATTCCTTCGGATTGGTATCCTTTGTTTTCACAACACCCGTCACTTTACCCAATCTCATAACGGTTACCGAATCCGTAACGGCCATGACTTCGTGAAGCTTATGAGTGATCAAAATTATCGTTTTTCCTTGTGCTTTTAACGATCTTAAAACGTCAAACAATTCATCGGTTTCTTGAGGAGTTAGAACTGCCGTCGGTTCATCAAGAATTAAAATCTCAGCTCCTCTGTACAAAACTTTTATTATTTCAACCCTTTGTTGCGCTCCAACGGGCAAATCTTCTATTATCGCATCCGGATCAACGTAAAGGCCGAACTTTTCGGAAAGTTCCCTTATCTGTTTTCGCGCCACATCTATTGCAAAAAATGGTCCATGAGACGGTTCCATTCCTAAAACCACGTTTTCCACAACGCTTAACCTATCAACCAGCATGAAATGCTGGTGAACCATACCTATCTTCGCGGCTATGGCATCATTTGGATTTTTTATCCTGGTTTCAACACCATTTATGTAGATCTTACCAGAATTAGGATTTATTAAACCATACAGTTGGCTCATAAGAGTCGTTTTGCCGGCTCCATTTTCGCCAACTATCGCGTGGATCTCGCCTCGTTTCACGAAAAGATCAACATGATCGTTGGCGAGCACACCCGGAAACTTTTTGACGATCTGTTCCATAACAACTGCGTATTGAGAATAATCCTTTTTGTTCTTGTTATCCACGAAATCCCATCCTTTCGATTCAAAAAGAGTACGAAATGGTAGGGGAAAGATCCCCTACCATTGGAACCATCATTTAAAATTGAATGGCTGGTACCTGGAATGATTGGAAAGATTCCTTTGTGTTCGGAACGACCAATTTTCCAGATATTATGGCTTTTTCAAGCACTTTCAATTGACTCAACAAACTCTTTGGTACGTACTGCTTTGTGTAGGTCATCGGGCTTATTCCAACACCGTCTTCTTTAAGACCAAGCACGGTTGTTCCACCTTTGAAAGTCCCATTTACCACAGATTTAATTCCATCAAACACTGCGATGTTTACTCTCTTCATAGCACTTGTAAGAACGAAACCAGGAGCCAGGTAGTCTTGGTTTTGGTCAACACCTATGGCAAAATGACCCGGTCCGGCATCTTTTGCCGCTTCGATGGTACCAAGACCACTTAAACCAGCTGCCGCGAAGACTATATCGGCACCTTCAGAGAATTGACTGTTAGTCATTGATTTTCCAGCTGCCGGGTCGTCAAAACTGCCAACGTATCCAGAAAGAACTTGAACGTTCGCGCCGTTGAGGACGTTGTACGTTTCAACACCGGCTTCGTAACCGTATTGATATCTCAAAACTGGAGGAATTGGTATTCCACCTATAAATCCAACTTTTCCAGTTTTGGTAACACCAGCTGCCAAGTACCCAACTAAGAAGGCTCCTTCCTGTTCTTTAAACAGGAAATTCTCGACGTTTGGAGCTTTCACAACACCATCTATGAAGATGAATTTCGTGTTTGGGAACTGCGGAGCCACCTTTGCTAGAGCATCCTGCATCATGAATCCAACAGCTATAACAACGTCAGAAACCTGAGCCGCTGCGGTCAAGTTTGGAATGTAATCAGCCTGTTCATAGGATTGAATGACATTCGCGGTTATTCCAAACTTCTTCACTGCCATTTGAACACCGGCCCATGCGCTGTCGTTAAACGATTTATCCCCAAGGCCTCCTGTATCAGTGACAAAGAAAACCGTCACGGCCGCCCCTATCGTGCTCATGATGAGCACAAGAGCCAACAAAGCTACAACATACTTTTTCATGCTTTTCCCTCCTTCTTTCCTTTTAAGATTTCTTTATACCAAAAAGGCGCGTGTATAGCGCCTCAAAGGCCACAAAAGCACCTATTCCCATTACTATGAAAATCATGATTTCATTTGGAGACTCTCCGTTTCGAAGAATATGAGAATAAGTTGGAAAACCGTACTCAACGAAAAATTCCACTGCTCTCGGAGTGATCGTAAGAAAAGCCGCCAAAATCGTTATCAATCCCATGGTGAATCTGTATATCCAACTTCTTCCGAAGAAAGTAACGGATAAAAGCAACAACGAAACGATTATGAAAAGCTTTGAACCTTCTCTCGTTTGAAAAAAGTGGACCGTTGGCGCTCTTTCAGGAAGCATGTCGGCTTTCTTTATTATACCTTTAAGTTGAGAAGAAATCTCATTGAGAGAAGGCTTAGAAATTCTCTTTTCCAAGCTTTCATCAATTTGTCTGCGTAGCGTCGGCGCTGCAAGGGCGTATATTCCGTCTAAAGTCTGAGAAAATATCTTCTCCCTTACACTTATTAGATTTAACCTTTTCTGCATATCGTCCAAGACTGATTGTGCCCTTTCCTGAACCACGTTTATACTTTTCATAGACTTATCCACCTTTTTGTACCCAAAGAAATCAGAATTTCTGTCAACGTTTATTCTCAAAGCGGAAGGGTATTTCATAATTCCCTTAAAAGCGCCAGCTTTTTTTATAGTTGTAAGGTAAGAAGAAAGTGTTTGAGATGTGAAGTTGTACGGGTCTAACCTTAAAGAGATCAAATTAGAGTTTAAGTCGTTAAGATGATAAGTGAGGATGCCATTTGGACCATAAAGCTCATTTTCGTACAATTTCAAGTAGACACTTTTAAGAAAAGTTTGATTTTTTGACATTCTGGTAGACGGAAGATTATTGTACAATGGAACGAAAAGCATTGCTATAAACAGGGCCACTACGGCCGAAGATGAAAGAATGAACATCACTTTTTTTGTGGAAAAAACACGGAACCAAGTCAGGATGGACAAAAACGCAGTTGTAACGATGATGAATCCGTACATTGTGGAATCAAACCTGCTCAGCATAGGGTCAACTCCGAAAATAAGCACCAAACCTTCAAATGCCAGAATGGCGAAAATGGTGTATTTCATGGCACGAGGCTTAAAAATGAGTACCACTATCAACGCTAACGCGTACACAATCCAGCGCCAAAATAGAGGAGAAACTCCTCGCGAACTATCGCGCGCCAGGGCGCTTTCCAATTTGAATATCCTATCGTTGAATCTTTTTGAAACATTTCTTTTAACCACATTCGAAGAAAGCATCTCTTGAATTCTTAAAGACGATCCTAAAGTTGCCAATCCCTTTTTAACGGCTTCTTGTGGTTGTTTTCCCATTGAAGCGAATAATTTTATCATTCTCGCCGAACTATCAAACGTTCTTGAAATATTTGAGGTGAACTTTTCAACCGCATCATTTACATCTGCTTGTGTTAAAGATTCAAGCGCGAGTGAAGAAATATCATTTTTCCTCACAACGTCAACGGGAGGTATGCTTAGCTTCACTTCATTAACGGCCTCTTTAATCTTTTCAGGAACGTTTCCATTGTAAGCTTTTTCAAGTGAAGATAGCAATTGTTTTTTAAGATCGATGCTGTCGTAAGAAAAATTCCCCATAACTTTGCCCTTCGCGCCTATTGCCTTTTGTATGTATGTTCTTGCAATATTGGCAGCCTCTTTGCTTACTTTTGTGTTTATATCAAAAACCGCTTCGGTAAAAGTGGGAGATTTCGGAAAATCCGTTTGTCCTACATTTTCTCTGTAAAGCGTTCCCACAACGTAAACAAGAAAAGCGGAAAGGCTGACATTTTCTACCGGATCATCGGTTTTATACCTTTCGTATATGTTTTTCGCTATGTACTGCATGTCTATGACGGGGAAGTTGCCTATGGCTCCCGATGGTATTTGAAAACTTCTTATTCTTATCCACCGGTAATAAGCAGCGGGTTCTAATTCGCTAACAATGGTGTAAACAACCTGTTCAATAGAATTGGAAGGATTAACATCCAACTTTCCACTTTTTTCAAAGATGTTCATATACTTATCAAAAGTATGCACGTATTGTTGGTACTCTGAGAGCACCCTCGATTCAAAATTAGCTGCCAACGCAACTACCGAAAAAAGTGATAGAATTGAAAGCAAAAGAAATACCACGATCGTTTTTTTCACATCAACACCCCATTCAAATAGTGGTTAGTGGTGAAATTATATCATAAGTTTTTCTAAAAAAATGCAAAGACAAGGAAGATTTCTTTTCTTGTCTTATTTTTTTCATAAAAGATTAAATCTTTCTTAGCCTTAAAAAATCTCCGTATTTCTCGCTAATCTGGTGAATTTGACTTAGATTTTCTTCATTAAGTTCCTTTTTTCCTTTAAATACGCGCTCTTATGTTTAAAAATATCCTCATACAAATTTTACCATCTCGGAAATATTTTTTATACCGATCAAAAATATAGTATTTTTTTGTACCATATAATTGAGCCGGCTCAAAACAAAATCAAAAAGAAAGGATGATGAAAATGGCGAAAGGAGATAGCGTTACCGAATTGGGTAAGAACGAAACGTTGACGATTTACCTTAACACTGGTCAAACAGATCAAAATGGGAAACCAATTCTTGCCAGAGTAACCGTGAATGGTCTGAATCCATCAGCACAAGAACAGGCAAAGTACGATTTTGCATACGGTTTAGCGGGATTGACTTCTAAAAGCGTTGAAGGTATTAATCTTAGAACCACGACTGAACTTGGACCTATAAGCTGAAAGAGGTGATGAATAATGGCAATTACGACTACAAAATATTTAAGCATGAAATTTGTGGCTTCGTCAGATAACTCCTCGAAAATAATAAGACTCTCAGATCCACGCGATGATCTAACTTCTAGCGATGTTCAAAATTTCATGAATTCGGTTGTTTCTTCAAACTTACTTTACACATCCAAAGGTAGCATTTGCGACAAAGTTGACTCTGCGAGTGTAATAGATAGAAGTAACAACGAACTCTTCAACCTTATTTGAATTTGGGCGGCATTTGCCGCCCTTTATTTAAATCAAAAAGGCAGGTGAAAGCTGTGGAAGAATTCCTAAACGTTTTAAAAGATGTGAAATTTGTGGTGGATTCTGCCATTGTACTTGTTGAACATCCGGGTGATGGAGAAAACAAAAAATCAAAAGTTATGAAAATCGTAAACGATTTCACAAGCGAAAATGGCATTAAACTTCCAATCCCGTCGGCTATATTGAATTGGATTATAGGCGAAGTCATAGATATGAGCGTGAGGTGGCTGAATGAAAATTTCTGGAAAAAAGAAAAGCAAAATTGAAGATCTGAAAAGGATTTTTTACAAATTAAGAAGAAAGTACCTCTATTCCGTTTATTCAAGTGAAAGAGAAGATTTAGAGCAGACAATATGGTATCTAATGTTGTTAGCGATGAAAAAATACGATCCTAAACGTGGAACTCTTCAAAATTTTGCCTATTATTTTGCGGATAAAAAACTAAAAGATCATTTCTGGCGCGGAGCCAATCTTCCAGAAACCAAAGGAAGTTTTACGCTTCTTCATTTAAAGGCCGCGTTGGTAGAAGACGATAATTCTTTGCCAAAAACGGAAGCTTACAGTGAAGGAAAAATCGAGGAACTTCCAAATTTTTTGCTGTTGAAAAGCGAAGGATACACACTTGTAGAAATAGCCAAAAAATTGGAAATGTCTTATGGAAGCGTTGAAAGAAAGTGGAAAAAATACGTAAAAAGAGTAAAAGAAAGCCGCCAAATCTAGGCGGTTTTCTTCATTTTTTCATAATTTCATCCATTCCGGGGCCAGTCGATATGTATTCCACCTTCTTGCCTATTCTTTTCTCGATAATCGAAAGAAAATCATCAAATGCCTTGTCTTTAAGATCTTTCCAGCCTTTTACGTACCTTACTTTTGCCTTAGAATTTTCCAGATCGTAAGGGACAAGGTCGTTTTCGTACTCTTCACATATCCCTATCTCTTCAAAACCGTTTAAAACATCTGCCTTTGTCATTATCAGATGGTCAACATCCGCAACGTCACAAGCGTACTTTAAAAGTGGCAAATCTATCCATCCGCATCTTCTTGGTCTACCAGTTGTCGATCCGAATTCGTTACCGGCTTTCCTCAACTTTTCTGCTTCTTCACCAAAAATTTCCGTTGGGAATGGTCCACTTCCCACCCGGGTGGCGTACGCTTTGAAAACGCCGTAAGTTTCCAACTTGCCTTTTTCAAATCCGCTGTAATACAAGGCAGCTTGAGGGAGGCACGGCGTTGAAGTGACGTATGGATACGTTCCGTACATGGGATCTAACATGATCGCTTGTGTAGATTCAAAAAGCACATTCCCAGTTGGGGTAACTTCTCGAACGAATTTTTTCACGCTTTCAAAATTTTTCATAAGGCCTTCGAATATCTCATTCGCGTTCAAATCTATCACAGATTTGTACAATGAAACCAGCATTTCAACCTTTTCTTTTGCCCGCTTTTCATCAAATAGATCGAAAATCCTTATCCCTATTCTATGCGCATCGTTTGCAACTGTTGGCCCTATTCCTTTTTTTGTTGTACCGACCGCCATGCTTCCTTTCATTTCTTCGTATTTGGCATCTAACTCTTTTTCAACGGGCGTTATAACCCTGCACCAGGGTGAAATGTAAATATTTTGCGTTATGTTTTCAAAGATGGAAGCCATGGAATCTATTTCAGATCTCAATACTTCCAAATCCACCAACGTGCCCCGCGCTATGAAAAGTTTGTTTTTTCCGCTGCCGGATGGAATCAAATGGTGAACGAATTTTTTCTCATCGTAATAAATAGTATGACCGGCATTTGGACCACCTGAAAATCTTACAACCCATTCGTGCATTTTCGAAAGATGCTGAACTATCTTTCCCTTTCCTTCGTCTCCCCACTGAAGACCTATAACGACACTTTTCATACGTTCACCTCAAATCTTTTGAATATATCATCCACATGTTTCAGATAATATTCTTCATCAAAGGCACTTTCCAGATCCACGTTTGGAAGTTCCTCTTTCAAAGCGGTCAAAAGGTCGCGAGATTCCCCTTGCCAAACTTTCATTGAAGCCTTTTGAACCAAGAGACAAGCTTCTTCGCGGCTCATCCCATTTTCCACGAGTTTGAGCAGAACACGTTGTGAGAAAACCAGCCCCTTTGTGACGGATATATTTCCCCTTATCCTGTTCTCATTTACCTTCAAGTTCCCTATTATGTATTCCAATTTATCAAGTGCGTAGTAGACTAATGTTGTGGCATCCGGTATGATGACCCTTTCAACGGACGAATGAGATATATCTCTTTCATGCCAAAGCGAAACATCTTCAAGTGCCGCAATGGAATAGCTTCGTATCATTCTTGCAATTCCACAAAGACGCTCGCAAAGAATTGGGTTTTTCTTGTGAGGCATGGCGCTTGAACCTCTTTGCTTTGATGAAAATGGCTCTTCCACTTCTCTAACTTCTGTCTTTTGAAGATGCCTTATCTCAGTTGCCACCCTTTCTATACCACCAGCTACAACGGCCAACATGCTCACGTATTCGGCATGAAGATCTCTGGGGATCACCTGCGTGGATATTTTGCACGGATTCAAGTCGAGTTTTTTGCACGCAAGGGTTTCTATTTCAGGAGAGATGTTGGCGTAGTTCCCAACCGCTCCAGAGATCTTTCCCACGGCCATTTTTTCTCTCTCTCTTTCAAGTCTTTGAAGTGCCCTTTCCATTTCCGCATACCAATTCAGCACTTTCAATCCAAAGGATGTTATTTCAGCGTGAACGCCATGAGTTCTTCCAACCGTTGGCAGATTTTTGTATTTATTCGCCAATTTAAATGTAACTTTCATGACTCTTTTTAACTTTCCCATTATCTTGTCTGTTGCTTCAACTATCGCCATTGAAAGAGCCGTGTCAACTACATCCGAAGATGTCATACCATAATGAAAGTAACGCGCTTCATCTCCCATTTTAGATGTTGCCACTTTTATAAAGGCTATCACGTCATGATTTACATCTTTTTCAACTTCTTCTATTTCACCCACATCCAAGTGGGCATTTTTTTTTCGCCTTGGCAAAAGTGCCAGACGGTATGATTCCTTTTTCTTCATAAGCCTGCATAACGGCCAATTCAACTTTTAACCATCTTGAATATTTGGCCGATTGAGACCACAACTCTTTCATGATTTGCGGAGTATATCTTTCTATCATTTTCAACCTCCAAAGTTGTAATTTGGAGCTTCTCTCGTGATTTTAACGTCATGGGGATGCGATTCTTTAACTCCAGCCTGACTTATCTCCACGAATACCGCCTTCTCAGAAAGTTGAAGAATGTTTTCTGCTCCACAGTAGCCCATTCCGGATCGCAATCCCCCGATCAATTGGTAGATGATTTCAGAAACGCTTCCCTTGTAAGGCACCATTCCTTCTATTCCCTCTGGGACGAACTTGTTGGGAGAAACGTTCTCCTGGAAGTATCGATCGCTGCTTCCCCTCTTCATGGCACCTATGCTTCCCATTCCCCTGTAAGATTTGAACTTTCTACCTTCGTATATTATGCTTTCTCCAGGAGCTTCATCCGTTCCGGCAAAGATACTGCCCATCATGACGGTTGACGCTCCCGCTGCCAGTGCTTTCACTATATCACCTGAATATCTTATTCCGCCATCCGCTATTACAGGTACTCCGTATTTAGAAGCGGCTTTGGCGCAATTCAGGACAGCAGTTAATTGTGGAACGCCTATACCAGCTATAACTCTTGTCGTGCAGATGGAACCTGGGCCCACGCCAACTTTCACAGCATCTGCACCAGCTTTGATCAAGTCTTCGGTTGCCTGTGCTGTGGCAACGTTACCCGCTATTACCCTCATGTCGGGATGATCTGATTTCAGTTGTTTCACCCTGACTCATCCGCGTGTTGGGAGATTTCACACCTGAAAATAGAGGATCGCTCGAAAAATTCACGCGTGTTAAACCGTATTCAAAGGTTTCACCTTTTCTCACTTCACCTCCCAATTCATGGACTAACAGCTGCATGCCGTAACATATTCCAAGCATCGGGAGTGAAGAATCCTTTATGTTTTTGGGAAGCCCAAGCGCACTGGGAGAGTAAACACTTAGTGGTCCGCCTGATAAGATAATTCCTTTTGTGTTCTCATTTAAAGTGGGAGGTAGGTGATTCCACCCTTGAATAAACGCCTATTTCCCTTATTCTTCGAGCAAGAAGGCGTGTGTACTACGAACCGTAATCGACTATGAGTATTTCATCCATAATTCATCACAGCACATCGAAGTATTTTTTAACTTCCCAATCGGTAACGCTAGAGGAAAATTCTTCCCATTCTCTTGTTTTCATCCTTAAGAACGTTTTAAAGGCGCTCTGACCTACCGTTTCAACGACGAACTTATCTTTTTTCGCTTCATTTAAAGCCTCTTGCAACGATGAAGGAAGGGACTTTATCCTGTTAACTTTCTTTTGAGAAGAGGTCATGTTGAATATATTTTTGTTTATAGGTCTGGGGGGCATTAATTCGTTTTTTATTCCATCTAAACCAGCTGCCAAAATCAGTGCAAATGCGAGATAAGAATTGCAAGATGGATCCGGGCTTCTGTATTCAAGCCTTGTTGAATTCTTTCGTGCTTGAGGGATTCTTATCA
>WFYR01000103.1 GCA_015489955.1 Mesoaciditoga sp.
CTTCAAAGACAGGTCCAAAAATAGATTTTGTTATTTTTGAAATAGATGGCATAATATTCATGCCGGCAACACCTCCTGTTGATTGGTTTGTTCAAATTAATTTTACAAAAGGTGTTGCCGGCTTTTCAATATTTATGCCTTTTTTCAATGATCTGCTTTACGTCTCTTTTGCTTTTTTAATCTTCACGCACAACGTGAGTTTTAATTAAAATTTTTCTTCTTAACCTTTGGTTCTTTTGCCTTTTGCGCTTTTCAAACGTGAGATTTCATCGCGCAAATCGTCTATTTCTGAGTAAAGGGAACGTAAAGTTTTGGAAAACTCTTCATTCTTTTTCATGTATTCATCCATAAGGGAAGCCACCTTCTCTTGACAAATTTGTTTTTCCTTTGCCATGGCGCTTTCTCTTTCAAATTCGGATTTTGCCTTCATGTTTTCAATTTCCGTTGCGTGAGCTTTTCTCAAAGTGCTGATAGAACTTCGTAAACTGTCTACTTTTGCTTTTAATTCCTTTTTTTCGCTTTCAAGCGATTGAACGTAAGCCTTCATGTCGTTCAACGCCTTTTTCACCTTTTCGTTTTCTTGTACCATCCCTTCGAATTTTGAAAGAGACGATTTCAAGCTTTCTATTTTTTCCTTGTATTCAGAAATTAAGGCGTTTTTATTTTCGTCTATTGAACGTAAACGTTTTATTTCATCATTTAAACGAGTGATTTCATTTCTCATTTTCTTATTTTCTGTGGATAACTCGCTTATCTTCGCCTTCAAATTTTTATTTTCATTTTTCAACTCTTCTTCTAATTTTTCCTTTTCACGTAAGCTTTTTCTCGCTTCATCTCTTAAAGCTTCGACTTCACTTTGAAATTCCTCTACCAAATTGGAATATATCGTCCTTATCCTTGAAAGATGATTTTCGAGCTCTTTGAATTCTCTAACATGATTCGAACCATTTTCGGCATTGCTTTCCATTTCATACATTTCTATAAGCTTGGCAAAGAATTCCTTGGCTGTTCCTCCGGATTCTCTGACAAACGTTGTTATTTTTTCCTTCAATTTCTCATCTAACTTAACCGAATAAGTGGTGTCTGACATTTAAACTCCCTCTCTTCGCTGAATGGATGTTTACCTTAAGTTTACCACATACGAATGCGGTAAACGATCTCAATATGTATATAATAGAAGAATGTGAAGGCGAAAATGTACAACCTTTGTAAAATGCAACGATTAGGAGCAAGGACTTTCCGAGAAGTTGCAAATGAAATTCTAAAAATGGCAGACGAGGTGGAAAAATGCAAAAATTCGGAATAATTGGAGAACATCTTTCACATACTTTTTCTCCGCTTATTTATAACGATCTTTTCAAAAAGCATGGAGTGGACGCCACATACAAAATTTTGGAAATTCCCCGCGATGCTTTTGATTTCATAGTTAAGGACATAACCAGCGATCTTGCTGGATACAACGTAACCATTCCTTACAAATCAAAAATAATGGGATACTTGGAATCGGTCTCGCAGGATGCGAAAGAAATAGGAGCCGTCAACGTGGTGAACCATCTTAAAAAGGGGTTTAACACCGATTGGCAGGGTTTTAGAAAGAGCCTTGAAAATGTGAAACTGAAAGGTAAATACGCCCTCGTTTTAGGTGCCGGCGGAGCGGCAAGGGCAATTTGTTATGCCCTGAAAAAAATGGATATGGACGTTTACATCACGAATCGCACAAGAGAAAGAGGTGAAAAGCTCGCAGTAGAATTCGATCTAAGATATGGAGTGCCTTCTTTATCCAAAGTGGCGCTGCTGGTTAACGCAACTCCAATTGGAATGTATCCAAACGTTGAAGAGATTCCGTCGATAGATTTGTCCAGACTTTCAAAAAAATGTGTTGTTTACGATTTGGTCTACAATCCCCGTCCAACTAAGCTCATCCAGGAAGCTCGAAACAGGGGATTGAGAACGATAGACGGTCTTGAAATGTTGGTACAGCAAGCCATTTTGAATTTGCGCATATGGTCCCTTGATGAATTGGCTGACGACCTGGAGAAAAA